>JAWWBS010000003.1 GCA_033720895.1 Gammaproteobacteria bacterium | reverse complement strand
GCCCACCGTGTTCGACGACCTGCCGGAACTGAAGGGTGGTCGCTGGATCGCCATCGGGCGTCTCGACATCAATACCACCGGACTGCTGCTGTTTACCAACGATGGTGCACTGGCGGACAGGCTCATGCATCCCTCGTCCGAAGTGTCGCGAGAGTACGCCTGTCGCATTCTCGGTGAAGTCACGGCAGAGCACCTGTCTGCCTTGCAGAAGGGCGTGATGCTGGAGGATGGAATGGCGAAATTCGACAGCATCGAGATGCGCCAGTCGACGGAAGGAGCCAACAGCTGGTTCCACGTCACCTTGAAGGAAGGACGCAATCGCGAGGTGCGACGTCTATGGGATTCGCAGGGTCTCAAGGTCTCGCGGTTGATTCGGATCCGCTACGGTCCGATCCGGCTGGATCGCTGGTTGTCGCGCGGCGAACACCGGCATCTGAAAGCCGGTGAACTCCGCGCGCTGTATCACGAGGCAGGCATTCCTCTCGAGGGCGAATAGCCCAACAGGGATCGAGCTATCTCGACACTCGATTGCGCATGAATGCTCGGGGACGATTTTGTCCCGCGGGCTTCTGCGCCTGGCCCTGTCCCCCCGGAAATACGGGCCGGGCGTGGACGCCCGGTTCTGTCTTGCCTTGCTCAGGCAGGGTCGAAGGATATTCCCTGGAAATCCCTTGCTGCTTCACTGAACAGCCAGACATAGCTCGGTGCCAGTGACTCTGGCGTCTTCACCGTTTGCGGGTCTTCGCCGGGGTAGGCCTTGGCTCGCATCGCGGTGCGCGTCGCTCCCGGGTTGATGGCATTGACTGTCAGGTTGGCGGTGTTCTCGTGTTCATCGGCCAGCGTTTCCATCAGCCCTTCGGTGGCAAACTTGGAGACGGCATAGGCGCCCCAGTAGGCACGCCCGGTGCGGCCCACGCCCGAGGAGGTGAACAGGATTCTCGCATCCTCGCTTTTCTTCAGGACCGGCAGCAGTGCGCGGGTGAGCAGGAACGGGGCATTCACGTTGACCAGCATGACGCGCTGCCACAGCACGGGGTCGTAGTGCTCGATGGGTGACTTGTCCCCGAGGATGCCCGCATTGTGCAACAGGCCGTCCAGGCGTCCGAACTCCTGCAGGATGCTGTCGGCCAGCGCATCGTAGTCCTCGGTCACGGCGGCTTCCATGTCCAGCGGACAGATGCTGGGTCGGGGGGCGCCAAGTGCCTCGATCTCGTCATACAGCACTTCCAGCTTGTCGACCTTGCGGCCGTGCAGGATCAGCTGCGCTCCGTGGCGCGCCATCTCGAGGGCGACGGCACGGCCTATGCCGGCGCTGGCGCCGGTGACAAGAATGACTTTTCCGGCCAGGCAGTCGGGTGCCAGGTCGATGTCGGGAATGGTCTTGAGATTCTGCTTTTCCATGGTGCTTCCGTTGTTGGCTTCAGCGACGAGCCCGTCGCCGACTGCGCCTGGCCGCTCGCCAGGCGATGAACAGGCGCCGCAGCGGGCCGGCCAGCCGCGGTTCGCGGTTGGGCAACTGATCGCGTTGCCGCTGCATTCTCCGGTAGTCGTCTTCCAGCAAGGCCCACTGGACTGCCAGCGCGGCGGCTGGATTCGTTTCCTGCAGCAAGGTTCGTGCGGCGACACGCAAATGGTCCCAGCGTTGCCACTGGACTGTCAAAAAGCGTTCCAGCTGTTCGCTGGTCGGGGCATGGCGGTCCACTGCCGCTGCATCGAGACTGGCGTCGGCAAACAGTGGATTGCCCTGCGCCAGTTGTCGCGCCAGTGTCCGCAGGGCATCGACGTGCGAGCGCAGTTCCCCCAGCGCGCGCGCCAGCTCAAGCTCCTGCCTGCTGTCATGACCGGCGAGCAGGCTGGCTTGCTCTGCCAGCACGCCGTCATGCCGGTACCGGAACAGCTTTTCGTCGGCGGCTGACAGCAATCGTCCCGGCAGCATGCGCATGTCGATGGCGTCGACAAGTTCCAGCAGGTATTCGACTGCGATTCCGTGGGCAGTGCAGGTCGTCACGATGCCGCTGGCCAGGGGATGGACGCCTCGACCCTCGGCGACTCGCTGGATCTCCGCGCGCCACCACTCCAGCTTTGCCTCGGCAACAGCCGGCTCGGAAACGCGGGCGACTTGCGCACCGACTTCGGTGCGCAATGCAAGCATGGCGTTGAAAGCGGGCTGCTGGTCGCGTGGCAGGAACAGCCGGCTGTACATCCAGTCCGAACCCGATGCCATCGCCAGCGATTCGATCTCGCGCAAGGTTGCGTTGGCCATGCTGCTGCTCATCAGGCGGACTTGCGCGCCTGCAACCAGGGCAGCAGATCTTCGGGCCGGGCCAGTTCGAAGTCGGCCTGCCAGCCAGCCACATCGTCATCGTCGGTGATGTAGCCGTAGGTGGCCGCCATGGTGGTGCAGCCCGCAGCACGACCTGCAGCAATGTCGCGGTCGGCATCGCCGATGAACAAGGTGTTTGTCGCCGGCGCCTGGATTGCATCGAGTGCATGCAGCACAGGGGCCGGGTGGGGCTTGGCGTGCTCGACCGTATCACCGCTGACCACGCAGGCCGGCTTGATATCGAGCGCCATTTGATCGAGCAGGGGATCGGTCAGCCAGCCGGGCTTGTTGGTGACGATGCCCCAGGTGATGCCATTGGCCGCGAGATAGCGGATTGCGGCGTCCATGCCAGGGAACAGCGTGGTATGCGTTGCCAGGTTGGCGACATAGAGGTCCAGGAAGCGACGCTTCAGGTCTTCGTAGTCGGCGTGTTCGGTTTCGACCGAAAAGGCGATCTTCAGCAAACCGCGGGAGCCCATCGAAACCCAGGGCCGGATCTTTTCCTGCGGCAAGGGCTCGAGCTCGTGTTCGATGCGCAGGCGATTGATCGCCTGGCCCATGTCCAGCGCGGTGTCGGCGAGCGTGCCATCGAGATCGAACAGCACGGCACGGAGCTCGAGTTCGCGCCCCATCAGTTTCCCTCGGGACGAGCGTGTGCGATGTAGTTCACATCGACATTGCCCCCCGTCCTGAATGCATGCGTGAACGGGTTGTAATGCATGCCGGTGAGGTCAGCCAGGTCAAGCCCGGCACTGCGCAGCCAGCTGTCGAGTTCGGAGGGACGAATGAAACGTGCGTATTCGTGCGTTCCCCTCGGCAACAGCCGCATGACGTATTCGGCACCGACGATAGCCATGAGAAACGATTTCGGGTTGCGATTTATGGTCGAGAAGAAAGCGTGGCCGTCAGCCTTCAGCAGCGTGCGACAGGCCGCAACGACAGAGGCCGGGTCGGGTACGTGTTCCAGCATCTCCAGGCAGGTCACGACATCGAACGAGCCCGGTTCGCTGGCCGCCAGCGTTTCCACCGCCACGTGCCGATAGTCGACCGCCACGCCGGATTCGAGCTGGTGCAGCCTGGCGACGGCCAGCGGTGCTTCGGCAAGGTCGATGGCGACCACCTCGGCGCCGGCTTCGGCGAGTGATTCGGCCAGGATGCCGCCGCCACAGCCCACGTCGAGCATGCGCAGCCCCTCCAGCGAGCCGACCCGCTGGCGAATCCAGTCGAGACGAACGGGATTCATGGCATGCAGCGGGCGAAACTCGCCTTCCGGGTCCCACCACCGCGATGCCAGGCCATCGAACTTGGAAATTTCAGCCGGATCGACATTCGGGTGCTTGTTGTCGCTCATGACCTGTCCTCCGCTGCAATGCGCTCGCGCCACTGGCGCGCCCGCGACATGATGCCGTCGACATCGATGTCGACCAGGCGATGGTTTTCTAGGCGACGTCGGCCACCCACCCAGACATTGCTGACCTGGTCGCGACTGGCCGCATACACGACCTGCGAGATGGGATTGAATACCGGTGTCGTTGCCGGCGCCGACAGGTCGATAGCGACCAGGTCGGCGCGCTTGCCGACTTCGATGCTGCCGACGTCCTGTGCCATGTTCAGCGCCATTGCACCATTCAGTGTTGCCATCTCCAGTGCGACCTCCGCAGGAACGGCGGTCGGCGTGTCGGCGACGCCCTTGGCCAGCATGGCGGCGGTGCGCAGCTCGCCCAGCATGTCGAGGTCGTTGTTGCTGGCAGCACCGTCGGTCCCGAGCGCCACGTTGACGCCGGCTGCCTGCAATGCGGCCACCGGGCAGAAACCACTGGCGAGCTTCAGGTTAGATTCCGGACAGTGAATGACATGGGCACCTCGTGATGCGACCAGGTCGATTTCTTCTTCACTCAGTGCGGTCATGTGCACGGCCATGAAGTTCGGCGCCAGCAGGCCGAGCTCGTCGAGCCGGGCCAACGGGCGCTGACCGTTGGCTGCAACGGCATCCGCCACTTCACCGCTGGTTTCATGCACGTGCATCTGGATGCCCAGGTCGATTTCGTTGGCGATGCCCTGGAGTTTCTGCAGGCTGTCATCGCTGACCGTGTAGGGTGCGTGCGGGGCAAAGAAAAAGCTCAGGCCGTCGTCGGATTTGAAATCATCACGAACTGCCAGGCCCTTGCGAATGTACTCGTCCGGATTGTCGGCCCAGGCGGTCGGGAATTCGATCACCACGATGCCGATGGCCGCGCGTATGCCGAGCCGTTGTGCTGCACCAGCAGTTGCGCCCGGGAAGAAATACATGTCGCTGAAGGTGGTCGTGCCACCCGCCAGCATCTCGACGATCGCCAGTTCCACACCATCGCGAACGAACTCCTGGCTGACCCATTTTCCTTCGGCTGGCCAGATGTGATCATTCAGCCAGCTGTGCAGGGGCAGGTCGTCGGCGAGGCCGCGCAGCAACGTCATGGCAGCATGGCCATGTGCATTCACGAAGCCGGGCAGCAGCGCCTGGCCCGGAAGGCGAGTCAGTGTCGCTTCCGGATGCTGGGCGATGGCCTCTTCGACGGGCTGGATGGAGCCGATTCGGCCCTTTTCAACAACCACCGCATGCCGGGTCAGGACCTCGCCCCGTGGGCGCACCGGAATGATCCATTCGGGGGCAATGATTTCGAGCGCGGCGGGATGCTCAGTGCTCATTCAACTGATTTCCTTTCGAATCGGTACATGCAGGGTGGCGGACAGGCAGGCTGCCCGCTGCCACTCAATCAACGGAATGTGAATACTGGTGGATGACCCGCTGCGGGAACGGAATGGAAATGCCGTGTTCATCGAAGGCTTTCTTGATGGCCTCGAGCAGGTCTGCGCGGGTCTGCCAGTAATCTTCCGTCTTCGTCCAGCAACGGATGACCAGGTTGACGCTCGAGTCGCCGAACTGGTTGAGCCACACGATCGGGTCGGGTTCGGAAAGAATGCGGTCATCATCGCGAATGATCCGGAACAGCAGCTCGCGTGCCTTCGCCGGGTCATCGCCGTAACTGATTCCGATGGTTTCGTTGATGCGTCGCGTGTCGTTGATGGTGTAGTTGATGATGTTGCCGCCCATGATCGCGCTGTTGGGCACGATGATCAGCTGGTTGTCGGTGGTCGTCAGGCGCGTGTGGAACATGCCGATTTCCTGGATGGTGCCCGAGGTGCCACCGGCATCCACGAAATCTCCAACGCGGAAGGGCTTGAAGATCATGATCATGATGCTGGACGCGAAGTTCGACAGCGAGCCCTGCAGGGCCAGGCCGATGGCCAGGCCGGCCGCACCAAGTACGGCCACCAGTGATGTGGTGTTTACCCCGACCTGGTCGAGTGCGGCAATCAAGGCGACTGCAGTGATCGCAACCGACACGAGCTTGCCGAGGAAACCTGCCAGCAGGTTGTCCATGCCGGCCTTACCGACCACGTTGCGAATCAGTCGTCCCAGCAATTTGCCGACCCAGCGACCCACGACGAAGATCGCGAGGGCAATGAGAATCCGGCTGCCCCAGTGGAGCAGCAGCTGTTGCCAGTCGTAATCATTGAGCAGGTTCAGGATATCTTGCATCGTGATCTCCTCGCGGCTTGGCAGGCACGCTGTTCAGCGGCTGCGGGAATTTTTGCAAAGCCTAGCGCAACGGCCGCAGAAACGCAGCCGTCACCGGACTTGTTGCGGCTGGATCAGAGGAACGGGCGGACGGTGACGCGAACTTCGACGCGACGGTGTTCTGCCGGGTCGATGGCACCAACATAAGGTTGCAAAGAACCGGCACCGGAGATGTCGATGGTGCGGGGATCAACACCGCTCTGGCGGAAGTGCCAGCTGACCTGTGCGGCGCGCTTTTCCGACAACCAGCGATTGAAGTCCTCCGGGCCACTGGGGTCCGAGTGCCCGACAATCGAAAAGCCCTGCACGATTGAAAAGGACTCGAGCTCGACCAGGAAGCGCAACAGCTCGTTCTTCGCCTGCTCGGTCAGCAGGGCGCTGCCGGTCTGGAAGGGGATGCGGGTCACGAATACCATCGACTGCGGTTCTTTCAGCACGGAAGGGCAGTCGTCGGAACCGGCGCTGCATTCGAAGGACGCAGGAAAGGCCGGGATGCCGGTTGCAGCACCCTCGGCAGAGGCAGGTTCAGCCGATTGTGCGCCGAAGCTCGCACCCAGCAAAACCGCAAAAAGTATCCACTGCAGCCGTTGGCCCATGCTATTTTGAATCCTCGCAATTGACGCCGAGCAGTTTCGTTTGCTCCTAAACTGCTCTAAATATATCAGAAAACCTGCTGATTTCACGCACTTTATTCTATTTTTGATGCCATGAACCAGACTGTTACACAGCCTATTCTGCCGCTCCAGTGGGCAAATGACCATCTTCGCATTCTAGACCAGCGAAAATTGCCCGCCGAGATCCGCTGGCTGGAGGCCCGGGACAGCGATGCGGTCGGCGAGGCCATCGCCGGCATGGCAGTGCGCGGGGCGCCTGCCATCGGCATTGCCGCCGCCTACGGCGTCTGCCTGGCTGTTCGCGACTACCTGGCCAAGGATGACGAGCCAGGTTTCGAGGCCGCCTTGATCCGCCTGGCCGATGCCCGCCCGACAGCGGTCAACCTGCACTGGGCCATCGACAGGATGCGACAGGCGCTGGTCGAGAGTCAGGAATTCGAGGACCTGGTGGCCGTCGCACAGCGGATTGCCGAGCAGGACCGTGAAATGAACCGCGCGATGGCGGCCCTGGGTGCCGCGAAGCTGCTGCCTGGCGCCAGGGTGTTCACTCACTGCAATACCGGTTCGCTGGCCACCGGGGGGTTTGGTACGGCGCTGGGCGTGATCATGCAGGCGGCGGTCGAAGACAAGCTCGCCTCCGTCCATTTCACCGAGACCCGGCCCTGGCAACAGGGTGCTCGCCTGACGGCCTGGGAGCTCAGCCAGGCGGGTGTCCGCGGGCGGCTCATTACCGAGGGCGCAGCCGGTCATGTCATGCGGACCGCAGGCATCGACTGGTTGATTGTCGGCGCTGACCGGATTGCCGCCAACGGTGATGTTGCCAACAAGATCGGCACCTATGGCCTGGCCCGGCTGGCCAAAGCCCATGGCGCGAAAGTCATGGTGGTTGCGCCAACGTCCACGGTCGACATGTCCATCCAGGATGGTGAAGAAATCACCATTGAAAACCGGCCAGCCGGGGAGATTCTCGCCGCTGCCGGAATGGACGAGCCGCCGGCTGGCATCACGGTCGTCAATCCTGCATTCGATATCACACCCGCTGAATGCGTTGACTTGCTGGTCACCGACCGCGGGGTCCTGGAGTCGCCGGACAAGGCGGCGATGAAGCATGTTTTCAGGTCGTGAATTGGCGGTTTTTCAGCCCTAAAAAAGTCCCCTGGATAGGCCTGCTGTGATAGCATGAATGCTTCGATTCGGTGGTGAAAAATAGAGCAGAAATTGCCCACCACGGGACCCGCTGCAGGGCCCGTGTCACCGCCGGTTTACAGACCCGGAACCGACCCGTTCTCAAACAAGGATAGCGACCTCCCGCATGGCTGACTTTGCCCGCGAAATTTCGCACGTAAACCTCGAAGACGAAATGAAGCAGTCGTACCTCGATTACGCCATGAGCGTGATCGTGGGCCGCGCACTGCCAGACGTCCGTGACGGTCTGAAGCCCGTTCATCGCCGCGTGTTGTATGCGATGAAGGAACTGGGCAACGACTACAACAAGCCCTACAAGAAATCGGCCCGCGTGGTCGGTGACGTCATCGGTAAGTACCATCCGCATGGCGACTCAGCGGTCTACGACACCATGGTTCGCATGGCGCAGCCTTTTTCGCTGCGTTACATGCTGGTCGATGGGCAGGGCAACTTCGGTTCCATCGACGGCGATTCGCCGGCAGCGATGCGTTACACCGAAGTTCGCATGGCCAAGATCGCGCATGAAATGCTGGCGGATATCGAAAAGGAAACCGTCGATTTCATTCCGAACTACGACGAGTCCGAATGGGAGCCGGCAGTCCTGCCGACGCGCCTGCCCAACCTGCTGATCAACGGCTCGTCCGGTATCGCGGTCGGCATGGCGACGAACATTCCGCCGCACAACCTGACTGAAGTCGTGAATGCCTGCGTGGCGCTGATCGACAACCCGGACCTGCAGCTCGCCGACCTGATGGAGCACATCCCGGGCCCGGACCTGCCGACGGCCGGCATCATCAATGGCGTGCGCGGTATCCAGGAAGCCTATGCCACCGGTCGTGGCCGCATCTACATGCGCGCTCGCGCCGAAATCGAAGACATGGAAAAGGCCGGCAAGCAGCGCATCATCGTGCACGAGCTGCCGTTCATGGTTAACAAGGCGCGCCTGCTGGAACGCATCGCCGAGCTGGTCAAGGAGAAGAAGCTCGAGGGCATTACCGAGCTGCGTGACGAATCCGACAAGGACGGCATGCGCGTGGTGATCGAGCTGCGCAAGGGCGAAAACGCCGAAGTCATCCTGAACAACCTCTACCAGCAGACCGCCATGCAGTCGGTATTCGGCATCAACATGGTGTCGCTGGTCGATGGCCAGCCCAAGCTGCTGCCGCTGAAGGACATGCTCGAGGCATTCATTCGCCATCGTCGCGAAGTCGTCACCCGCCGTACGGTGTTCGACCTGCGCAAGGCGCGCGAGCGTGCGCACGTGTTGGAAGGCCTGGCGGTCGCGCTGGCGAATATCGATCCGGTCATCCAGCTGATCAAGAAGTCCCCGAGCCCGGCGGAAGCCAAGGCGGGCCTGGTGGCCACCGAGTGGGAGCCCGGCGTTGTCAGCGACATGCTGGCGCGAGCCGGCGCGGAAGCATCGCGCCCGGACGGTCTTGGCAAGGAGTTCGGCCTGGTCGACGGCAAGTATCGACTGTCCGAAGCGCAGGCCCAGGCCATCCTGGAACTGCGACTGCATCGCCTGACGGGTCTCGAGCAGGACAAGATCGTCGAGGAGTACAAGACGCTGCTGGAGCGCATCCAGGAGCTGCGCGAGATCCTCGGCAACGAGACGCGCCTGATGGAAGTGATTCGCGAGGAGCTTGTCGAGATTCGCGATCAGTATGGCGACGAGCGCCGTACTGAAATCAATGTCGATTATTCCGAGCTCTCCTACGAGGATCTCATCGAGGAAGAAGACGTTGTCGTGACGCTGTCGCATCATGGTTATGCGAAGGCGCAACCGCTGGATGCCTATCGTGCGCAGAAGCGCGGCGGGCGCGGCAAGGCGGCAACGACCATGAAGGACGAGGATTTCGTCGACAAACTCTGGGTGGCGAACACCCATGACACGCTGCTGTGTTTCTCGAACCGCGGCAAGTGTTACTGGCTGAAGGTCTACCAGTTGCCGATGGCCAGTCGCGGTTCCCGTGGCAAGCCTTTCGTGAACCTGTTGCCGCTGGAGCAGGACGAACGCATTTCGGCCGTGCTGCCGGTGCGCGAATACACCGAAGGCTTCTTCATCTTCTTCGCGACCGAATCCGGCACCGTCAAGAAGACCCCGCTGGACGCGTTCAGCCGGCCGCGCTCCAACGGCATCATTGCCGTGGACCTGCGTGACGAAGATCGCCTGGTTGGCGTGGCATTGACCGATGGCGGCAAGGACGTGTTCCTGCAGGCCTCGAACGGCAAGGGCATCCGTTTCAAGGAAGAGGACGTTCGCGCCATGGGCCGTACCGCCGCTGGTGTGCGTGGCATCAAGCTGGCCAAGGGCGAGCGGGTCACGGACCTCATCATCATCGAAGAAGGCTTCATCCTGACCGCAACCGAGAACGGTTACGGCAAGCGCACCAGTATCGAGGAATACAACACCCAGGGTCGTGGCGGCCAGGGCGTGATTTCCATCCAGGCCAACGAGCGCAATGGCGCGGTCGTGGCGGCCAAGCTGGTTACCGAGGAAGATCACATCATGCTGATCTCCGATGCCGGAACGCTGGTTCGCACCAGTGTCGAGGACGTATCGGTGATCGGTCGCAATACCCAGGGCGTACGCCTGATTCGCCTTGGCGATGGCGAGCGCCTGATCGGTGTGGAACGCATCGAGAGCGATGGCGAGGAAGACGGCGAGGGAGAGGACGCCGGCGCCGTCGCAGAGTGATCGCAGCAACAATGCATGAGCGGCGAGGGTGACCTCGCCGTTTTTCATTAGCAGTTACCAGTTGGCCAGAGCCGCAGTTTTCGACAGTCCAGGGGGAACAAGCATGAAGCGCGCATACAACTTCAGTGCCGGACCGGCAATGTTGCCGAACGAGGTCATGGAAAGGGCCAGGGATGAATTCCTGGACTTCCGCGATACCGGCATGTCGGTGATGGAGATCAGTCATCGCTCCAAGGAATTCATTGCGGTGGCAGAGCAGGCCGAGGCAGACCTTCGCGAACTGCTGGCGATTCCCGATAACTACAAGGTCCTGTTCCTGCAGGGTGGCGCGTCCCTGCAGTACAGCATGTCGGCCTTGAATCTGTTGAAGGGCGGCAAGAAGGCCGACTTCTTCCGCACCGGTGCCTGGTCCGACAAGGCGATCAAGGAAGTGGCGCATCTGTGCGAAGTGAATATCGTGGCCGATGGCAAGGCGAGCAGCTACACCGACATTCCTGCAAGGGAAGACTGGAAGTTCAGTGATGATGCGGCCTTCGTGCATTTCTGCCCGAACGAAACCATCCATGGCGTGGAGTTCCAGCAGCCGCCGGAGACCCCGGTCGGAAAAGATGGCAAGCGCAAGCCCCTGGTCGCCGACATGTCGTCCTGCATCCTGTCGCGTCCGATCGACGTGTCGAAGTACGACGTCATCTACGCCGGGGCGCAGAAGAACATCGGTCCTTCCGGTCTCACCGTCGTGATCGTTCGCGACGATCATCTCGACAACCTTCCTGACAACCTGCCGCGCATGCTCAGCTATCGCGCGCACGCCGACGGCGACTCCATGTTCAACACGCCGCCGACCTATCCCTGGTACCTGGCGGGCCTGGTGTTCGACTGGTTGAAGCAGCAGGGCGGCGTCGAGGCGATCGAGAAGGTGAACATCCGCAAGGCGGAGAAGCTCTATGCCGCCATCGATGCGTCGGACTTCTACACCAATCCGGTGGCGCCCGCGGTGCGTTCGCGCATGAACCTGCCGTTCACCCTGAAGGATCCCGAGCTTGATGCCGTGTTCCTCAAGGAAGCCGAGCAAGCGGGCCTGACCTCCCTCAAGGGTCATCGCTCCGTTGGTGGCATGCGCGCGTCCATCTACAACGCCATGCCGGAAGCAGGTGTGGATGCCCTGATTGCCTTCATGCAGGAGTTCGAGAAGAGCCATGGCTGATACTTCGCGTTTCAAGATTCTCACGCTGAACAACATCGCCACGGTGGGCCTGGACCAGTTGCCTCGCGAACAGTACGAGGTCGCCTCCGAGATCGGTCATCCCGACGGAATCATCCTGCGATCGTTCAAGATGCATGACATGGACATCCCGGAGACGGTCAAGGCTGTTGCTCGTGCCGGCGCAGGCGTGAACAACATCCCGCTGGACAGGATGACGGCGCTTGGCGTGCCGGTATTCAATGCGCCGGGTGCCAATGCCAATGCCGTAAAGGAACTGGTGATTGCCGGCATGCTGCTGGCATCGCGCAACATTCCCCAGGCCTGGAATTACACGCGAGGCCTGGAGGGGAATGCCGATATCCATACGGCGGTGGAGCAGGGCAAGAAACAGTATGTGGGTTTCGAATTGCCGGGCCGCACGCTGGGCGTCATCGGTCTCGGTGCGATCGGCGTGAAGGTGGCGAACACGGCCGAGGAGCTTGGCATGAAGGTGCTGGGTTTCGATCCGCAGATCACGGTCGAGCGTGCCTGGGAGCTTTCCGCCAGTGTTGGCGAGGCGCTCAGTCTCGATGACCTCTGCGCACGGTCGAACTTCCTGACGGTGCACGTTCCGCTGGTCGATGCCACGCGCGGCATCATCAATGCGGAGCGCATTCGCCTCATGCCCAGGGGCAGCGTGATCATGAACTTTGCGCGCGACGGCATCGTCGACGAGGACGCCGTGCTGGCTGCGCTGGATGATGGCCAGCTGCATGCCTATGTCACCGATTTCCCGGACGAACGCCTGATCAAGCACGAGAAAGTCATTGCCTTGCCGCATCTCGGTGCTTCCACGCTGGAAGCGGAAGAAAACTGCGCAGTGATGGTGGCCAACAACCTGCGAGAGTTCCTGGAAAACGGCAACATTCGCCACTCGGTGAATTTCCCGACGGTCAAGATGCCGCGCACTGAAGGCGGCTTCCGCCTTGCCGTGGCCAATGCCAACGTGCCCAACATGGTGGGTCAGATCACCACCGCCCTGGCAGAGGCCGGCTTGAACATCATCGACCTGTTGAACAAGTCACGTGGTGACGTGGCCTACACCCTGGTCGATGTCGACAAGGCAGTGCCGTCGGAAACGCTGGAGCGGATCAGCAGTATCGAAGGCGTGCTGAACGTGCGCGCCCTGTAACGTCGGAAAGAACAGGTAGAAGAAAATGAGCAAGCAAGACGAGCGATTCCTGGACCTGTGCGTCGAAGGCGTGCGTACCCTGCAGCCTTACCAGGCGGGCAAGCCAATCAGCGAGCTGAAGCGCGAACTGGGGCTCGACGACATCATCAAGCTGGCATCCAACGAGAACCCCCTGGGGGCGAGCCCGAAGGCCATCGAGGCGGTGAAAAGGCTGGCTGACCAGGTCGGGCTCTACCCGGATGGCAACGGTTTCGACCTGAAGCGGATACTGTCCGACTACCACGACATCGGCCAGAACCACATCACGCTGGGCTCGGGTTCGGATCACCTGATCGAACTGATTTCGCGAGCCTTCCTGGACAGCGGGCGCTCTGCCGTGATGTCGCAGTATGCCTTTGCCATCTACTTCATCACCGGCAAATCGACGGGCGCGGAGATGCGCTTTGCCGATGCCCTGCCGCCGGATCATGACGAGCAGCCTTACGGCCATGACCTCGATGCGATGCTGGCGCAGGTCGACGACACCACCCGCGTCGTGTTCATCGCCAACCCGAACAACCCGACCGGTACCTTTGTCGATGGCGAGAGCCTCCGGAAATTCCTCGACGCCGTGCCGAAGGATGTCGTCGTGGTGCTGGACGAGGCCTACACCGAGTATGTCGAAGATCCGCGCTACACGGATGGTTCGCAGCTGGTGAAGGACTACGACAACCTGATCGTGCTGCGGACATTCTCCAAGGCCTTTGGCCTGGCGGGCCTGCGCGTCGGTTACGCGCTGGCCAACCCGGTGCTGACGGACCTTCTGAACCGCTTGCGCCTCGCCTTCAATCCGAACCTGCTGGCGCAGGCGGCTGCCGTCGCCGCACTGGGAGACCAGGCGCATATCCGCAAGACCGTCGAACTGAATCGCGAGGGCCTCGCCCAGATGACCGCGGCGTACACCGACATGGGGTTGGAATACATTCCCTCGGTCTGCAATTTCCTGACCGTCAAGGTCGGTGATGCCAAGGCGATCAACCAGGCATTGCTGGAGGAGGGCATCATTGTTCGCCCCCTGGCGCCGTACGGTCTGACCGAACACCTGCGGATTTCCATCGGGCTTCCCGATGAAAACCGCAGACTTATCAGTACCTTGAGGCGTATTGTTGGAAGCTGACATCAAGTCAGGGGCAAGCTGACATGCGCGTTGACTTTGTCGTCCAGCCCGTCTCGGGCCGGCCACCAGCAGGCTCGGTGGCCGTGCCCGGTGACAAGTCGATATCCCACCGCGCCCTGATCCTGGCCGCCCTGGCCGAAGGCGAGACCCGCATCCATGGCTTGCTCGCCAGCGAGGACTGTCTGAATACCCTGCAGGCGATGCAGGCGCTGGGCATCGATATTCGTCCTGACGGTGAGGACTGGCTGGTCCAGGGTCGCGGCCTCTGTGGCTTGCAGGCACCTGTCGGTCCCATCGATTGTGGCAATTCGGGCACTGGCATGCGCCTGCTCGCCGGCCTGCTGGCAGCACAGCCCTTCGACAGCGAGCTGGTCGGCGACGCCTCCTTGATGCAACGCCCGATGCGGCGAATTGCGGACCCCTTGAATGCTGTGGGTGCCGCCATCACTACCGATTCCGACGGCACACCGCCGTTGCGCATCCAGGGCTCGCAGGCGCTGCGGGACATCGACTACGCCATGCCGATGGCTTCGGCACAGGTGAAATCGGCCCTGTTGCTGGCGGCGCTTGCGGCGGGCCGGCACGCGCGCATCACCGAACCGGCTGTCAGCCGCAATCACACCGAGACCCTGCTGCAGGGCTTTGGCGTGCCGCTCGAACGGCAGGGCAGTGTGATTGCACTCGAGCCCGTGCCGAAGCTCGACAGCCCGGGGCGTCTGGAAGTGCCCGGCGACCTGTCCTCGGCGGCTTTTTTCCTGGTCCTCGGGCTGCTGCAGGAGGGGGCTGCGATCCAGCTCGAGGGCGTCGGCATCAATGCCACCCGCGATGGCCTGTTGCGCGTCCTGACTCGCATGGGCGCACGGTTCGAGCTGGAACGTCGCGACAGGGGCAGCGGGGAAGGGTGGGCCGACATCGATGTGGAACCCTCGGCCCTGCGGGCGGTCGATATCGATGCGGACGACGTGGCGCTGGCCATCGACGAAATCCCCGTGCTGTTGGTGGCCGCTGCCTGCGCCGAGGGCACTACGCGTTTGCGGGGTGCGGCCGAGCTTCGGGTCAAGGAAAGTGACCGCCTGGCCGCGATGGCGGCCGGCCTGCGAGCGCTCGGCATCGAGGTCACAGAGTATGCGGACGGGCTGGATGTCACCGGAGGGAAGCTTCAGGGCGGCGAGGTGGACAGCTTCGGGGATCACCGCATTGCCATGGCTTTCGCCATCGCGGCGACGGTGGCGCAGGGACCGGTGACCATCCGCAATGTTGCCAATGTGGCGACAAGCTATCCTCGCTTCAGGGGTGACTTGTCCAGCCTTGGCATCGACATCAAGGAAATCGAGGTTTCTGAATGACGGTTAATGAAAAAAACAATGATCAAGCGATGGTCATCACCATTGACGGGCCCAGCGGCTCCGGCAAGGGCACCATCAGCCGCTTGCTCGCCGACGAGCTCGGTTTCGACTTCCTGGATTCAGGCGCCCTGTACCGCCTGGTGGCGATGGCGGCCGAGCGCCGAGGCGTGGAAGACGAGGCAGCGATCGCCGCGCTGGTGCCGGAACTCGATATCCGCTTTACGGTCACTGAGGCCGGTGGCGAGAGAATTTTCCTTGATAATGAAGAAGTTACGGCTGAAGTCAGGGCCGAGACGACCGGCAACAAGGCGTCCAAGGTTGCTGTCATGCCGACGGTTCGCGAGGCGCTGGTCGGGCTGCAAAAGGACTTCCGCCAGCCGCCTGGACTGGTGGCGGATGGCCGTGACATGGGCACCGTGATCTTTCCCGATGCAGGCCTGAAATTCTTCCTGACGGCGAGTGCCGAGGAAAGGGCGGAAAGACGCCATAAGCAGTTGAGGGAAAAGGGAATTGCTGCTAATATCGCCGACCTTTTCCGGGAGATTTCCGAGCGCGACGCGCGGGATGCCTCCAGGAAAGTGTCGCCGCTGCGGCCCGCTGACGATGCCATCGAGATCGACACCAGCGATGCCGGCATTGCAGCGGTGCTGACACAGGTGCTGGAAACCGTCCGGGAACGTTTCCCGGAACTGGACTGAAGAAGGGTTTCCGGCCAGCCAGTTCGATAGACCGTTCGCCGACGTCGCAAGACCGAAGCGGGCGCTAACGAAGCGGGCACCGTGCAGGATGCATGGGCCCATTTTTTTTAAGCAACCCGGGACACCAGGATGGTTGTCGCGGCAATGAAACGCCCCACGGGGGCATAGGTAAACATCTAATGTCTGAATCATTTGCTGAACTTCTCGAACAAAGCCTTAACCAGGAAACCCTGAAGCCTGGTGCACTGCTGAACGCGCAGGTCGTGGAAATCCGCGGTGACGTCGTCATCGTCAACGCCGGCCTGAAGTCCGAAGGTGTCATTCCCATCGAACAGTTCCAGACCGAAAACGGTGAACTGTCGGTCAAGGAAGGTGACGACATCGAGGTCGCGCTGGACGCGGTTGAAGACGGCTTTGGCGAAACGCGCCTGTCGCGCGAAAAAGCGGTCCGTGCTCGTAGCTGGAACCGTCTCGAAGAGGCGTTTGACGCCGGCGAGATCGTCAAGGGCTACATCTCCGGCAAGGTCAAGGGTGGTTTCACCGTCGATATCGACGAAGTCCGTGCATTCCTGCCGGGCTCGCTGGTCGATGTCCGTCCGGTGCGCGACACCGCCTACCTGGAAGGCAAGGAACTCGAATTCAAGGTCATCAAGCTCGACCGCAAGCGCAACAACGTGGTGGTTTCGCGTCGCGCCGTCGTGGAAGAGGAGTACAGCGAAGAGCGCGAGAAGCTGCTCGAGAAGCTGCAGGAAGGCATCGTCGTCAAGGGTATCGTCAAGAACCTCACCGATTACGGTGCGTTCGTCGACCTCGGCGGCATCGACGGCCTGCTGCACATCACCGACATGGCGTGGAAGCGCGTCAAGCATCCGTCCGAAGTCGTCAATGTCGGCGACGAGATCGACGTCAAGGTGCTGAAGTTCGATCGCGAGCGCAATCGCGTGTCGCTCGGCCTCAAGCAGCTGGGTGACGATCCCTGGGAAAGCATCGCTCGCCGTTACCCGGTGGGTGCCCGCATGTTCGGCCGCGTCACCAACCTGGCCGACTACGGTTCCTTCGTCGAGATCGAAGAAGGCGTCGAGGGCCTGGTGCACGTCTCCGAAATGGACTGGACCAACAAGAACGTCAACCCGGGCAAGGTCGTCCAGATTGGCGACGAAGTCGAAGTCATGGTGCTGGATATCGACGAAGAACGTCGCCGCATCAGCCTTGGCATGAAGCAGTGCGTGCCGAACCCCTGGGACGAGTTTGCTGCGACCCACGGCAAGGGCGACAAGATTTCGGGCAAGATCAAGTCGATCACCGATTTCGGCATCTTTGTCGGCCTCGACGGCGGCATCGACGGCCTGGTTCACCTCTCGGACATCGCCTGGGATGCGGTCGGCGACGAAGCCGTGCGCAACTTCAAGAAGGGCGACGAAGTGGAAGCGGTCGTACTGTCGGTCGATCCGGAGCGTGAGCGCATTTCTCTCGGCGTGAAGCAGCTGGACCAGGATCCGTTCTCCCTGTTCCTGGGCGAGCACCCGAAGGGTTCGCTGGTCACCGGTCCGGTGCTGGAAGTGGACGCCAAGGGCGCCCGCATCGATCTCGGCAACGGCATCGAAGGCTACCTGCGTGCTTCCGAGCTGGCCCGCGAGCGCGTCGAAGACGCCTCCAAGGTCCTCAAGGAAGGCGAGGAAGTCGAGTCCCGCATCATCGGTGTGGATCGCAAGAATCGCTCCATCAGCCTGTCCATCAAGGCCAAGGAGTACCAGGAAGAGCAGCAGGCCGTGGCGAACTACGCCAAGGCCGACGAATCTGCCGGTACCAGCCTGGGTGATCTGCTCAAGGAGCAGATGAACAAGGACTGAAAAGGCTGAAAATTGGCTTAAGTCGTTGAAAAGGCGGCTGTTCTACTGGAACAGTCGCCTTTTTTCTGATTTACTTTGCGTAAGTGCCCAATTCGCAAAGAAAAATCTGGCAGGAACCATAATAATGACAAAGTCCGAACTCATCGAAATCCTGGCCCGCAAGCAGTCGCACCTGCCGGCCAAGGACGTCGAATTGGCTGTGAAATCAATGCTCGAGCAGATGAGCAATTCACTGGCTGATGGGCGCAGGATTGAAATCCGCGGCTTCGGCAGCTTTTCGCTGCATTTCCGGCCACCGCGCATGGGGCGCAACCCCAAGACCGGTGAGGCGGTCGCGCTGTCGGGCAAGTACGTGCCACATTTCAAGCCTGGCAAGGACCTCCGCGAGCGGGTCAATGAAGGCTTCCAGCGCGAACTGGATGCTGCCGATGCCCGCCAGGCCAGCGGTCAGGATTGATCTCTGCACCTTGGAGCAGACGTGAGACCCCATGCCTAAGTACCTGATTACCGCCTTATTGCTGTTGTTGCTGATCGCCATCGTGGTCGGTTTCGCGGCCCTGAATGCCACGCCGGTGGATATCGATTACCTCTTGGGTACCACCACCATGCCCTTGCCCTGGGTGCTGTTGCTGGCCCTGTCCAGCGGTTTTGTCCTTGGCTTGCTGGTCATGGTGATTGCCATTTTCCGTGCCCGCGGCGAGGTGCGGCGCATGCGCAAGGAGCGCCGGGCGATGGAGGCCGAGCTGAAGAACCTGCGCAGCCTGCCGCTCCGGAACAGCTGACGCGACAGGGCAAGTCATGCCACTCGAGAATCTAATCCTGGTTGCCGCCCTGCTGCTGGTCGCGATGCTGGCTGGCTGGTGGCTGGGCCGTCGTCGTACGCGGCGTGTCGAAACAGGCTCGGGCGGGATCAACCGAGACTACTTCAAGGGCCTGAATTATCTGCTGAACGAGCGTCCGGACGATGCGCTGGACGTGTTCATTCGCATGGCAGAGCTGGACTCCGACACTATCGAAACGCACTTCACGCTGGGCAGCCTGTTCCGGCGAAGGGGCGAGGTCGACCGCGCCATCCGGATCCACCAGAACCTGATTGCCAGGCCGAACCTGTCGCGCCGTCATCGCACCCAGGCACTGGCAGCGCTGGGCGATGATTACATGAAGGCCGGCCTGCTGGATCGCGCCGAGAGCCTGTTTGCCGAGCTGACCCGCGATCGCCAACAGGGTCCCGAGGCCCTGCAGAAATTGCTGGTCATCTACGAGCAACAGAAGGATTGGGATCGCGCCATCCAGGTCGCGCGGGATCTTGAAAGCCGAAATGGCAGCTACCGCAGTCATGAAATCGCACATTATTACTGCGAACTGGCCGAGCTTGCCTTGCAGAAGGCCGATTTCAACAGTACCGCGCGGTTCCTGCGCAAGGCAGGCGCCTTCGACCGCGGCAACGTCCGGGTCCAGTTGCTCAGCGCCCAGCTGGCCGAGAAGGAGCAGAAATGGCGCCATGCCATCCGCCATTACAAGCGGGCGCTGGAGGCCGATCCGGCACAGGCGTCGACGCAGCTTGCCGCCATCCATGCCGTGCTGCAGCACCAGAACAAGCTCGACCAGTTCGAGTCCCTGGTGGATTCGGTCAGTCGCAGCAGCCCCGAAGCTCGGCGCGCCATCGCCCTGGCGGCATTGCGTCTCAAGGGAATTCATTCGGCTGCGCTCGATCGGGTAGTGGAGACCTTCCTGGCCGAGGCGCCGGGTCTCGAAGGGGTGCGTGAGGCCGTCAAACGCTTCGTGAAGCTGTCGAAGACGGCAGCGGATATCCAGGAGCAGAACCTCATCCGGCAATTGCTACGCGAATGGCGCGGTGATTCCTTGCAATACAGCTGCGACAATTGTGGCTACTCCGGCTCCGTCCTCTATTGGCAATGCCCGAGCTGTCGCTCATGGGAAACCCTGAGACCGCGGCTCGAGCTGAACGTTTCCGCCAGCTGACAGCCTGATCTTTCCCAGAGTCCGGAATTATTTCCCGTTTTTCTGGTATTCCTTTGCCGGTGGATCAACCGATCCGCCGGGCCTGGCCCGTAACAATCCAAGGAAAGGAAATAACATGAACCTGATAAAACGCATCACGCTGCTGATCATGCTGGCCTTTGCGCCGCTGGCGATGGCCGGCGAGGTTGATATCAACACTGCGTCTGCTGCCGAGCTGGCCGAGGCGCTTGTCGGGGTCGGCGATGTGAAGGCCGAAGCCATCGTCGCGTACCGCGAAGCACATGGACCCTTCAACTCGGCCGACGAGCTCACCCTGGTAAAAGGCATCGGCAAGGCACTGGTCGACAAGAACCGGGAAAACATCCTGATCTCCAGGTAGGTCATCGCCCAGTCGTGCAACAGCCGGGGAATTTTCCCCGGCTTTCCTTTGCCTTTCAGCCACAGCGGACAGCTGCATTCGTTATACTCCTCGCCAGATTCTCAACGCGAAGTCATGACATGAAGCCGATTCGCAAAGCCGTTCTGCCGGTCGCGGGCCTGGGTACCCGATTCCTGCCGGCGACCAAGGTTTCTCCCAAGGAAATGCTGCCGATCGTGGACAAGCCGCTGGTGCAGTACGCGGCTGAAGAAGCCGTTGCAGCGGGCGCCGAGATACTGGTGTTCATCACCGGTCGCACCAAGCGGCCCATTGCCGATCATTTCGACCGGGCTTACGAGCTCGAGACCGAGCTGGAAGCCCGCGGCAAGCAGGAAATGCTGGACCTGGTCCGCAATGTCGTGCCGGAGCATGTGACCTGCAGTTTCATTCGCCAGCCGCATGCGCTGGGCCTCGGGCATGCCGTGCTTTGCGCCGAGCCGGTCGTTGGCGATGAACCGTTCTTCGTGTTGCTGGCCGATGATCTCATCAACACGTCTGGCAGCAACTGCCTGCAGCAGATGTCCGAGGTCTATCGGCAGACGGGCTGCAGCGTGCTCGGGGTGCAGCAGATCAAATCCGAGGACACCCGCAAATACGGTGTGATCGAGCCCGTGGGTGAACTGGTCGATGGCAAGGTGGAAGTCAGTGGCCTGGTCGAGAAGCCGGAACCGCAGGCAGCGCCGTCAAAGCTGGGCATAGTCGGTCGCTACATTCTCACGCCGGGCATATTCGAATCACTGCGCAATACGCCGCGCGGTGTCGGTGACGAGATCCAGCTGACGGATGCCATCCAGCAGCTGCTCGGCAAGGAAAAGGCCTGGGCGTGCGAATTCGAGGGAAAACGTTACGACTGCGGATCCAAGCTCGGCTACCTGGAAGCGACGGTGGAGCTGGCCCTGCAACATCCGGACTTGAAGGGCGAGTTTGCTGCCTATCTCAGGGAATTCAGCAGGACGCTCTAGCCTGTTGGTCTGCAGGCCGGCGACAAGGGCTGCCCTCGACCACAAAAAAGGCCGACTTCAAAGAAGTCGGCCTTTTCGCATCTGGCTCCCCCGCCCGGACTCGAACCAGGGACCCGCTGATTAACAGTCAGCTGCTCTACCAACTGAGCTACAGGGGAAAAGAGCTCGTTTGCGAGGGCGGTATACTAGTGGCTCGCCCCTGAGCCGTCAACCGCCTGTTGGCGCTCTTTTGCTGTCTGCCGCAATTATTCCCGTCCCAGCAAATCGCCGATTCGCTGCATGGCTTTTTCGAGGTTCTCCTGGCTGGTCGCGTAGCTCAGGCGGAAATAGCCCGGCGCGCCAAAGGCCGAGCCCGGGACCACTGCCACACCCGCCTCGTTCAACAGGTGTTCGGCAAACTGGACGTCATCCGCCAGTCCCAGTTCCTTGATCGCCTCCTCGCAGTGCGGGAAGGAGTAGAAGGTGCCGTCAGAGGGCAGCGCGCGCAGGCCCTTGATCTTGTTCAGCTCGGCAATCACGAAGTCCGCCCGTTCGCGGAAGGCATCGCGCATCTTGTGCACTTCGGCCAGGTCGCCCTCCAGCGCCGTTGCGGCGGCGGCCTGGGAGATGGACGCCGGGTTGGAGGTGCTTTGCGACTGCACCTTCTTCATCGCCTTGATGATCTCGGCCGGGCCGGCGGCATAGCCAATGCGCCAGCCGGTCATGGAGTAGGCCTTGGAGACGCCGTTCATGACCAGGGTCCGGTCGTACAGCGCCGGGCAGAGCATCAGCACGTTGGCAAAGGGCTCGTCGGTCCAGAGGAAGGGTTCGTACATGTCGTCGGTGGCGACCAAAACGTGCTCGTGTTTCTTCAACACTTCGCCGAGGGCCTTCAGTTCTGCATGCGAATAGGCCTTGCCGGTCGGGTTGGAGGGGCTGTTCAGGAACACGGCCTTGGTCTTCGGCGTGATGGCTGCGTCCAGCTGCTCGGCCGAGACCTTGAAGTCCTGGTCGATACCGGCGTTGACCACGACAGGCTGGCCGCCGGCGAGCTCGACCATGGCCGGGTAGGAGACCCAGTAAGGCCCCAGAATGACGATTTCATCACCTGGATCGACAATCGCCTGGCAGAGATTGAAAAAGCTCTGCTTGCCGCCACAGGACACCAGGACCTGCTCGGGCTTGTACTCGAGCTGGTTGTCACGCTTCAGCTTGGCAATGATGGCGTCCTTGAGACGAGCGGTACCGTCGACAGCCGTGTATTTCGTCTCGCCCTTGTTGATCGCATCGATGGCGCCCTGCTTGATGTGCTCCGGCGTGTCGAAATCGGGCTCACCGGCGCCCAGGCCGATGATGTCCTTGCCCGCGGCGCGCAATTCGGCAGCACGCTGGGTGACCGCGAGGGTCGGCGAGGGTTTGAGCTTGCGGACGCGATCTGAAAGCATAGGGGGCTCCGGCTGATGAAGTGACGAATGTCTGTTCAAGGTCGCGTATCATAAGAAATCCGGCGTGATTTCTCCACGCCAGCCGCGGTTCTGTTGCGGCAAAACCCGTTTCTTTACAGGAATACCATGTCGAATTCGTTTGAAGTCGTCAGCGATTACCAGCCGGCTGGCGACCAGCCAAAAGCCATCGAGGGCCTGCTGCAGGGCATCGAGGACGGCCTGGCAAAGCAGACCCTGCTGGGCGTGACCGGCTCGGGCAAGACCTTTTCCATCGCCAATGTGATCGAGAGCGTCCAGCGGCCCACCCTGGTGATGGCGCCCAACAAGACCCTTGCGGCCCAGCTGTACGGCGAGTTCAAGGAGTTCTTTCCGAACAATGCCGTCGAGTACTTCGTTTCCTATTACGATTACTACCAGCCGGAAGCCTACGTCCCGTCCTCGGACACCTATATCGAAAAGGACGCGTCGATCAACGACCACATCGAGCAGATGAGGTTGTCGGCAACCAAGGCCTTGCTGCAGCGGCGCGATACCATCATTGTCGCAACGGTTTCGGCGATCTATGGCCTCGGTGATCCGGAATCCTACCTGTCCATGGTCATTCATCTCGACCGGGGTGATCGCATCAACCAGCGTGATCTCCTCAAGCGACTGGCGATCCTGCAGTACAAGCGCAACGAATTCGAGCTTGCGCCGGGCACGTATCGCGTCAAGGGCGAAGTCATCGATGTGATGCCGGCCGAAAACGAAAAGCAGGCGATTCGCATCGAGTTGTTCGATGACGAGATCGAGCGGCTTTCCTATTTCGATCCCCTGACCGGCGAGGTTGACCGGACGGTGCCGCGCCTGACCATATTTCCGACCAGCCATTACGTGACGCCACGCGAGAAACTGCTGGCGGCCGTCGAGAAGATCAAGGTCGAACTGAAGGAGCGCCTGGAACAGCTGCGCAACAACCAGAAGCTGGTGGAAGCGCAGCGCCTTGAACAGCGCACCCAGTTCGATATCGAGATGATGCTGGAGCTCGGCTACTGCCAGGGCATCGAGAACTACTCCCGCTATCTCAGCGGGCGCGACGCCGGGCAGCCGCCGCCGACGCTGTATGAATACCTGCCAGACGATGCCTTGCTGGTCGTCGACGAATCGCACGTGTCGATTCCGCAGATCGGCGGCATGTACAAGGGCGATCGCTCGCGCAAGGAAACCCTGGTCGAATACGGCTTTCGCCTGCCATCGGCACTCGACAACCGGCCATTGCGCTTCGACGAGTGGGAGCGGCTGGCGCCGCAGGCCATCTACGTGTCGGCAACACCGGGTCCTTACGAAAAGCAGCATTCGGACAACACCGTCGAGCAGGTGGTTCGCCCGACCGGCCTGATCGATCCGGAGGTCGAAATCCGCTCGGCGCGCACCCAGGTCGATGACCTGCTCTCCGAGGCGAAGAAGCGTGTCGACAAGGGCGAGCGCGTGCTGGTGACGACGCTGACCAAGCGCATGGCCGAGGATCTGAGCGAGTACCTGGCCGAACACGGCGTCAAGGTGCGTTACCTGCATTCCGACATCGACACCGTCGAGCGCATGGAGATCATTCGTGACCTTCGGCTCGGTACCTTCGACGTGCTGGTCGGCATCAACCTGCTGCGCGAGGGCCTGGACCTGCCCGAGGTATCGCTGGTGGCCATTCTCGATGCCGACAAGGAAGGCTTCCTGCGTTCGGAAGGCGCCCTGATCCAGACCATTGGTCGTGCAGCGCGCAACCTGAATGGCCGCGCAATCCTCTATGCAGAGCAGAAAACCGGTTCCATGGAGCGGGCACTGGCCGAGACGGCACGGCGCCGGGAGAAGCAGCTGGCCCACAACAAGGAACACAACATCACCCCGCAGGGCATCAAGAAGGCCATTGCCAATGTCATGGAAGGTGCCCGGCCCGATGCGCCGATTCACAAGCGGTCCCTGCAAAAGGTGGCGGAGGAGGCCAACGAGTACGTGGCCATGCCGCAGAACGAACTGGTCAGGAAGCTCAAGGCCACCGAGCAGCAGATGTACGAGCATGCCCGCAACCTCGAATTCGAGGAGGCCGCGGCCCTGCGCGACGAGCTGGAGAAGATGAAGGAAGCGGTCCTGCTGGGGCAGCAGCAGGCGCGCTGACAGGGGGGCTTTTTGGCGCCCGAAAGTCTTGCGCAGGCCCGGGTCTTCCGGTATTGTTCGCAACCTCTTCAGGCGCGTAGCTCAGTTGGTTAGAGCACCACCTTGACATGGTGGGGGTCGTTGGTTCGAATCCAATCGCGCCTACCAGAATTCAAGCAAGGCACCGTCTACGGTGCCTTGTTCGTTTCCGGCCGTTGAAAACGGTCGGCAATACAGGCGGATCGACAGGCTTCGATCCGGGTAAAACCTGGCCGATTCGTAGCGGCCACCAAGGAGACAGCAATGAATATCACGCTTCCCGACGGTTCCGTCCGTTCCTTCGATAATCCCGTTTCCGTACATGATGTCGCTGCCGATATCGGTCCTGGCCTGGCGAAAGCCGCGCTGGCCGGCAAGGTTGACGGCGAGCTGGTCGACACCTCCCATGTGATCGACAAGGATGCGGAACTTGCCATCATCACCGAGCGCGACGAGGAAGGCCTCGAGGTCATCCGTCACTCGACCGCGCATCTGCTCGCCCAGGCGGTGCAGGAGCTGTACCCGGATGCGCAGGTCACCATCGGCCCGGTGATCGAGAACGGCTTCTATTACGACTTCGCTCGTGACGAGTCCTTCACGCCGGAGGACCTTGCCAAGATCGAAAAGAAGATGAAGGAGCTCTCGAAAAGGAACCTGCCGGTCAGCCGCGAAGTCTGGGACCGCGACGAGGCAGCGAAGCATTTCGAATCGATCGGCGAGAAATACAAGGCCGAGATCATTCGCGACCTGCCGGAAGGCGAGGAAATCTCGATCTACAAGCAGGGCGAGGGCGACGACGCGTGGATGGATCTCTGCCGTGGCCCGCATGTGCCGAGTACCGGCAAGCTGAAGGCCTTCAAGCTGATGAAGCTGGCGGGTGCCTACTGGCGCGGCGACTCGAACAACGAGATGTTGCAGCGAATTTACGGCACGGCCTGGGCGAAAAAGGACGAGCTGAAGGAATACCTGCACCGCCTCGAAGAAGCCGAGAAGCGCGATCATCGCCGCTTCGCGAAGATTCTCGATCTCTTTCACACGCAGGAAGAATCACCGGGCATGGTGTTCTGGCACAACAACGGCTGGACCATCAACACGGTGATCCGCGATTACATCCGCAATCGTCTCTGGCATGCGGGCTACCAGGAAGTGAACACGCCGCAGATCATGGACCGCTCCCTGTGGGAGAAGTCCGGTCACTGGGACAAGTTCGGCGATGACATGTTCTACACGGCCTCGGAAAACCGCGAGTACGCGGTCAAGCCGATGAACTGCCCGGGCCATCTGCAGATCTACAACCAGAAGCTGCACAGCTATCGCGACCTGCCGCTCAGGATGGCGGAATTCGGTTCCTGCCACCGCAACGAACCCTCGGGCACGTTGCACGGCCTGATGCGGGTGCGCAATTTCGTCCAGGACGATGCCCATATCTTCTGCACCGAGGACCAGATCGAGTCGGAAGCCGCGTCGTTCATCGAGCTGCTGAATTCGGTGTACGAGGATTTCGGCTTCAGCGACGTGATCGTCAAGCTCTCGACCCGTCCGGAGCAGCGTGTCGGCTCGGACGAGATCTGGGACAAGGCCGAGAAGGTGCTTGAGGACGTGCTGAAGAAGCAGGGCCTGGATTACGACGTACAGCCGGGCGAGGGCGCCTTCTACGGCCCGAAATACGAGTTCGTGCTGCGCGATTCCATCGGCCGCCACTGGCAGCTGGGCACGTTGCAGCTGGATTTCTCCATGCCGCAGCGCCTCGGCGCCACCTACGTGGCCGAGGACGGCTCCAAGCAGGTGCCGGTCATGTTGCACCGCGCCATTCTGGGCTCGCTGGAGCGATTTATCGGTATTTTGATCGAGCATCACGCCGGTAACCTGCCCCTGTGGCTGGCTCCGCAGCAGGTCGCGGTCCTCAGTATTACCGACCGTCAGGACGAATTTGTCACCGAAATCGCGGAAACCCTGCAAAATCAGGGGGTTCGGGCCAAAAGTGACTTGAGAAACGAGAAGATCGGCTTTAAAATCCGCGAGCATACTTTGCAGAAGGTCCCGTACCTTGTGGTGATCGGGGACCGCGAAGTCGAAAATCGTACGGTGGCCGTGCGCACGCGTGGTGGCAAGGATCTGGGCTCGATGCCCCTCTCGGATTTTGCCGAGAAGCTTGCAACCGAAATCGCGAGCCGCGGCCGCTCTAAGTTGGAGGACTGAAATATCGCTACTGAAAAACGTGCACGACGCAACGATGAAATTCGTGTGTCCCAGGTACGTGTCATTGATGCCGAAGGGGAACAGCTTGGAGTGATGGTGCTCCGCGATGCTCTCGAGAAGGCGGCCGAAGACGGTCTCGACCTCGTTGAAGTTTCACCGAATGCCGAACCGCCCGTATGTCGCATCATGGACTATGGCAAGTACCTCTTCGAACAGAAGAAGAAAGCACAGGCAGCGAAGAAAAAGCAGGTCCAGACCCAACTGAAGGAAGTGAAATTCCGACCGGGCACCGAGGAAGGTGATTACCAGGTCAAGTTGCGCAACCTGATCCGATTCCTGGAAGAGGGCGACAAGGCGAAAGTGACCTTGCGCTTCCGCGGCCGAGAGATGCTGCACCAGGACCTGGGTCGCAAGTTGCTGGAACGCATCCGCGACGATCTCGCCGAGATCTCGCAGGTAGAGCAGTTTCCGAAGCTCGAGGGTCGTCAGATGGTGATGATGCTCGCGCCGAAGAAGAAGCAGTCCTGATCAGACTTTAACTGATCATTTAGCGCCTCGTATCCGCCCACCGTATGCGGACCGGGGATGAAGATGAAGATAACGAAATGCGGAGTTTGTTATGCCAAAGTTGAAAACCAACCGCGGAGCCGCGAAGCGCTTCAAGGCTACGGCCAAGGGCTTCAAGCGCGGTCAGTCGCATCGTCGTCATATTCTCACCAAGAAGTCTGCCAAGCGGAAACGTCAGCTGCGTTCCGGCGAAATGATCGCCGAGCAGGATGTGAAGTCCGTCAAGCAGATGTTGCCTTACGCGTAAGGGGAGTAGAGAACCATGGCACGAGTAAAAAGAGGAACCATTGCCCGGGCGCGCCACAACAAGGTGCTGCGCAAGGCCAAGGGTTATTACAACGCACGCCGCAAGGTGTTCCGTGTTGCCAAGCAGGCAGTGATCAAGGCAGGCCAGTATGCCTACCGTGACCGCCGCAACAAGAAGCGTACTTTCCGCCGTCTGTGGATTGCGCGCATCAACGCAGCAGCACGCGTGAACGGCATGTCCTACAGCCGCTTCATGAATGGTCTGAAGAAGGCCGATGTCCAGCTGGACCGCAAGGCCCTCGCTGACATCGCCGTGTTCGACAAGGCTGGCTTCAGCAAGCTGGTCGAGAAGGCACAGGCCAGCCTGCAGTAAGTGCGAACAAGTTTCTGCCGATGCACATCGGTCTGGAACACTAGCGTTTGCGAGAGGGGAAAGGCCTGCGTCTTTCCCCTTTTTGTTTTTTTGATTGGCGCATTGCGACCCGCGGCATGACTCGCGGCAAGTGATGCCAGGGAGAGCAAGCCAGTGCAGGAACTGGAGAAGCTGAGCCAGGAAGCCACTGCTGCGATCGACGCGGCAGCCGATCTGCGCGCATTGGATGACATTCGCGTGGCCTACCTCGGCAAGAAGGGCAGCATCACGGAGCAGTTGAAGTCGCTGGGCAAGCTGCCGGCGGAAGAACGCCGTGAAGCGGGCCAGAAGATCAACGAGGTCAAGCGCGAGGTCGCAGAGAAGATCGAGACGCGCAAGCAGGTGCTGGCCGATGCCGCGCTGGCCGAGAAGCTGGCTGCCGAGACCATCGACGTCACCTTGCCGGGTCGCGGTCACGAGCCGGGTGGCCTGCATCCGGTGACGCGAATCACCGAGCGCATCAACGAGCTCTTCCGCAGCATGGGCTTCGGTATCGAGACCGGTCCCGAGATCGAAGACGAGTTCCACAACTTCGATGCCCTGAATTTCAAGCCGGATCATCCGGCGCGCGCCGACATGGACACCTTCTACCTGGAAGATGGCCGCCTGCTGCGTACCCATACCTCGCCGGTACAGATTCGCGCCATGCTGAAGCAGGGTGCGCCGATTCGTGTCATCGCACCGGGTCGCACCTTCCGCCACGACTACGATGTCACGCATACGCCGATGTTCCACCAGGTCGAAGGCTTGCTGGTCGACAAGGGCGTGTCCATGGCACACCTGCGCGGCATCCTCACGACCTTCCTGCAGAATTTCTTCGAGCAGGACCTGAAGCTGCGCTTCCGTCCCTCGTATTTCCCCTTTGTCGAACCCGGTGCCGAAGTCGACATCTCCTGCCTGTTCTGTGAAGGCAAGGGTTGCCGTATCTGCAAGCAGACGGGCTGGATCGAAATCCTGGGCTGCGGCATGGTGCACCCGAACGTGCTGGAGTCCTGCAACATCGATCCCGAGGAATACACCGGCTGGGCCTTCGGTATCGGCATCGAGCGCCTGGGCATGCTGCGCTATGGCATCGATGACATACGCCTAAATTACGACAACGACCTGCGCTTCCTGCGCCAGTTCAAGTAAGTGGATGTGAAATGAAAGTCAGTTACCAATGGTTGCAGGAAATCGTGAAGGTCCAGGACAGCCCGGCGGAGCTCGCCGAACGGCTGAGCCTGGCTGGCCTCGAAGTGGCCGCAGTGGACCCGGCGGTGCCGGTGCTGGACGGTATCGTCATCGGTGAAGTGCTCTCCTGCGAGAAGCACCCGGATGCCGACAAGCTGAAGGTCTGCAAGGTCACGACCGACGGCAAGGACGAGCACCAGATCGTCTGTGGTGCGCCGAATGCCCGGGCTGGCATGAAAGCGCCGGTCATCCTGCCAGGATCCAAGCTTCCGGATGGCACGAAGATCAAGAAAGCCAAGCTGCGTGGCGTCGAGTCGTCGGGCATGCTGTGCTCGGCGCGCGAACTGGGGCTTTCGGAAGACCACGCAGGCTTGATGGACCTGCCAAGCGATGCACCGCTGGGCAAGCCGCTGACCGAGTTCCTTGGCGGTGATGATCACGTCATCGAAATCGAGATCACCCCGAACCGTGGGGACTGCCTGGGCATGCTCGGCGTCGCACGTGATGTGGCGGCGCTGGTCGAGGGCGAGGCCGAAGTGCCGGTGAACGAGGAAGTGGAAGCGGAGATCGATGACACCCTGCCGGTGGTCGTGAAGGACGAGGCAGCGTGCCCGACCTTCCTCGGCCGTGTCATCAAGGGCATCGATCCGAACGCCGAGACGCCGTTGTGGATGCAGGAACGCCTGCGTCGTGCCGGCATCCGTCCCATCAGCCCGGTGGTCGACGTGACGCAATACGTGATGATCGAACTGGGCCAGCCCATGCATGGTTACGACCTGCGAGAAGTCGACGGCGGCATTGTCGTTCGTTTCGCCAGGCAGGGCGAAAAGCTGGTGCTGCTCGATGGCGAGGAAAAGGAGCTATCCGATGACGTCCTGGTGATTGCCAAAGGTCCCGATGGCAAGCAGCTGCTGGGCATTGCCGGGATCATGGGTGGCAAGGATTCTGGGGTGCAGGACGACACCGCCGACATCTACCTGGAATGCGCCTATTTCGACAACTCGACCATCAACGGCCGTCCGCGTCGCCTGGGCATGCACACGGACGCGGGCTATCGCTTCGAACGCGGTGTCGATCCTTCCGGGCAATTGCGTGCCATCGAGCGCGCCACGCGCTTGCTGATGGACATTGCCGGTGGCCAGCCGGGCCCGGTCAGCGGTTTCGAGTCGAAAACCCGCCCCGCGCGCAACAGCATCACGCTTCGAAAGGCGCGGCTGGCAAGCTTGCTGGGCATCGACATTCCGGATGCCGAGGTCGAACGCATTCTCACCGCACTCCGGATGCCGCCGAAGGCGGTTGATGCCGGCTGGGAAGTCCAGGCGCCGAGTCATCGATTCGATATCGAGATCGAGGAAGACCTGGTCGAGGAAGTGGGGCGGATCCATGGCTACGACCACATCGCACCCGTGCAGTATCCGAGCCAGCAGCCGATGGTCCCGGCGCCAGAAAGCGAGGTCAGCCTGACCCGCTTGAAGGACGTGCTGGTCCAGCGGGGCTACCAGGAAGTCATTACCTACAGCTTTGTGGCTGCCGAGCTCCAGGAGGCCTTGTCCGGCGAGGCGGGTATCCCGCTGGCGAACCCGATCACGGCCGACCTGACGCACATGCGCCGCAACCTATGGGCCGGTCTCGTCAAGGCGCTGGAATATAACCTCAATCGCCAACAATCACGGGTTCGCATCTTCGAAACCGGCATGAGGTTTATATCGCAAGCCAATGAAACCATTCAGGAAAATGTTATCTCCGGTCTGGTCTCCGGCAACCAATGGCCGCTGCAGTGGGGCATGCCCGAGCGTGCAGTCGACTTCGCCGATCTCAAGAATGACGTGGCTGCCCTGGTCGGATTGGGGGGTGGCGAGCTCAAGGCCGAAGCAGGGGAGCATCCCGGCCTTCATCCCGGCCAGACAGCGAGATTACTTAAGGACGGTGAAGAAATTGGCTGGATGGGCGTCCTGCACCCACAACTGGTGGGCAAGCTGGGCCTGAGCCAGGGCGCGATCGTTTTCGAGATGCGACTGGCGCCGCTGTTGGCAACCCGGGCACCGAAGAAGGCCCCCATCTCCAGGTTCCCGGCCATCAGCCGCGACCTGGCCTTGCTGGTGGACGAAAACGTGCCGGCAAACCAGCTGATCGAGGTCGTCAAAGCCGCGGAACCCCAGCTTTTGCAGGACATCCGCATGTTTGACATATATCGTGGCGACCGAATAGATTCCGGTCTAAAAAGTATCGCTTTGAGCTTGATTTTACAGGATTCTTCGCGCACTCTTAATGACGAAGAGATTGAGCAGGCGATGGCCCGAATCCGTGACAGGCTCCAGCAAGAACTGGGTGCCAAGGTCCGCGATTAGCCATCAGACCGTGGGTTAACACAGAGATCACGGAATGGCGCTTACCAAAGCTGAAATGGCAGAAGCCCTGTTCGAGGAACTGGGCCTCAACAAGCGGGAAGCCAAGGAACTGGTAGACCTGTTCTTTGAGGAAATCCGCAATGCCTTGGGCGATGGACGGCAGATCAAGCTTTCCGGCTTTGGCAACTTCGACCTGCGCGACAAGAACCAGCGGCCTGGCCGCAATCCCAAGACTGGTGAAGAAATACCCATTACGGCCCGCCGTGTGGTGACTTTCCGTCCCGGTCAGAAACTCAAGGCGAGGGTAGAGGCATATGCTGGAAGCGGGGAATAACAGCGAACTTCCCGCCATCCCGGGCAAAAAGTACTTCACCATCGGTGAGGTCTCGGAGCTCTGCGCCGTCAAGCCTCACGTCTTGCGTTACTGGGAGCAGGAATTTCCCCAGCTGAAACCCGTCAAGCGCCGCGGCAACCGCCGCTACTACCAGCGCCATGACGTGATCGTGATTCGCCAGATCCGCAGCCTGCTGTACGATCAGGGCTTCACCATCACCGGTGCCCGCCAGCAGCTGTCCGGCGACAACGCCAAGCAGGACACCCAGCAGAGCCAGCAGATCATCAAGCAGCTGCGCGTCGAACTGGAAGAAGTTCTGCACCTCCTCAAGAAGTAATTTCCAGGCGTTTCGAGACTGGTCCGGCCACGCCGGGTCGGGTTATCATGCGCCTCCCGCGAACGCGGGCGATTCAACAATTCGGGGTGTAGCGCAGCCTGGTAGCGCACCTGCATGGGGTGCAGGTGGTCGGAGGTTCAAATCCTCTCACCCCGACCAAATTCCTCAGCAATAACAATGAGTTAAGGGCGCCTTTTTGGGCGCCCTTTTTTCGTTGGCAATATGTTGGAAATATTTTGGAAAAATAATATTTCCAACACGCGATCGACCGTGGGTACCGGTTCATTTCTGCAGGTGTTCGAATTTCCATACAGATCTCGACACCTCTGGATTCGCCAGATTGAGGCTTCCGGTATTTCAGCTCTTGCTACTTTCTTTTGCGCCAGTAGTTCTCCAGACTCTGGGGAAACAATATTCCCAAAATATTCGTGCATTTTTGATTGTAGCGAGTTAACACGTGTTGAATGTCTGAGTCGACTTCGGAGAGATATTTTTGGAAATAATTCTCATAAATTCTGCTGTTAAGTCGGAGTTCGAGCGGTGGTGTAGACATTTTGGTGAATCGGACCCGTACGCATCCAAAGACACAATTGGGATGCTTGATGTGTTGAGGGCCCACTTCCTCATTGTTGATCACTTCTATTCTGAGGGTAGAGGCATTGGTGGTGTGGGGCCTCGAGATCCAAATCTGCTCCATTCAGCTGTTTACCGGCAATTTGTATCTTTTGACGGCAATGACAAGTGGAAGGATCCTTTCGAAAGATGCGCCACACTTGTTTATGGTTTGGTGAAGGACCACCCATTCCACGATGCAAATAAACGAACAGGTTTGCTGGTACTTTTGTATTTTCTGGCCAGGATTAACCGATCGCCCACTATTAAGCAGCGCCCACTAGAGAATTTTGTCGTTGATATTGCTGAGAATAATCTAAAGAAGCGTCGCGTAAAGAAGTCTTCAGGACGCCGTTCCAATGACCCTGAAATTATTTGGATTGCAGACTTCATTAGAAAGAACTCAAGAAAGAGGGATAACCGGTACTACACGATTACTTACCAGGAACTGGACCAGAGGCTAAGAGATTACGGATTTTGCCTTGATAATCCGCATAAAAACTTTATCGATGTTTGCAAAATTAAGTCAAAAAGAAAATTTGGCTTTGGTCCTAAGGACACATCCCTTCAGAAGATTGCCCAGATTGGCTTTCCGGGGTGGAAAAGGCAGGTAGGAAAAGGCGCCATTTCTACGGTCCGTCGAGAGGCAAAACTAACAACTGAGCATGGAGTTGATTCCGAATCATTTTTTCATGGGGCGGATCCTATTTACTCCTTGATTGATCAATATCACGCCCCACTAAAACGACTTGCTTTTCGATAAGCCTTAGCAGCTAACAATAGGTGGGGGTTTAGGGGATCAGAATGATATAGCTTGACCGAATTGGTGAGGCTTTTATGTGGTAGCCAGCGGGGGTACAGAATTGGAAGAGAATGTGAGTCTATGGGTTGGGGAATATGAGGGGGGAATTGTCGTATTCGATCCTTCTATTCAGCTGAAGGATTGTCCTCATGTATTCTTGTGGGAAGTCGAATCGCAAGAAATCGGAAAATATGATCGAAGCGCAAGGGGCTACTTTAGTTCGGCGAAGGAAAAACATCGTGCGCCCGCGATCGATGCTTACCGCAAGTGGAAGGATGGTGCTAACTTCTCCTGGATTGTTGAAGAGAAAGAGTATTATCGCCAGAGAAGAAAGAGAGAACAGGCTGAAAAGGTACGCCAGAATTTCGCTCAGGAAAAAGCGGCGGGCATTCGGCGGATTGTCGGAAAAAGGGGGGCGCGTGATACGTATTGCTTTTCTTGCAAGTTGCCAATAAGCAATACAAAGCAGGAGACTTGTTCAGAATGTGGGTGGATTAAATGCGTCTGCGGGGCCTGCGATTGCAGTAGGCCTTAAGTCGGTTTGTGTGCATACAAGCGTGGAGCCGAGCTGGGAGTATCGTAATTTTCAGTAGCGATCGACGTGTCGATAACGCTTCGTATTGGCTATCGGAAAGGTGCTAGCAAGCATTCAAGCGGCAAGTTTCTGTGGCGACCTTCGCCTCTAGGAGTGCAAATGGGACTAAGGAATATATTATTGCTGCCAGCTCTCTTCTTCGGGCTTGTTTCTCTATCTGTTCACTCGGATCCAATAAAGAATACGAATATCGATGGTGAATGCGATCAGGGCTACGTTCTGATTGTGGACGTGTGTTTAGCGAGCAGCGCCTTTGAGAATTACAGTCAAGATGAACTGATGCAACTTATCATTCAGTTTAAGGAGGGTTCTGGGATGGAACCTCCGCGTCGGATAGTCAGAAAAAATACTCAAGTATGTAAATCAAAAATATCTGATCGAGATGGCGATTACTTTGAATTGAGGGATGGTTCAATTTTAAGAAAAAAAGGATACGGATATATCGGATACATCGGCTACGCGAAAGATAGTCTGCTGATCATGGGAAGCAGGTCACGCGGAAAACTGGTTATTGAGGGTAAAGAACCATTTGATGTCGAATTGCTTAGAGCGCCCAGGCGATGCTCAAAACCAAGTGTTTATTCAATTGGTAATGCCTATAACGATGAGAAATTCATAATCAATGGAGAGGTTTTTGAAGCGAAAACTTATTGCATGGGATGGGACTCTGGAGACAGAGTCATATTCTTGGACGGTTCGGCATACGGAGCATGCGCTTCAGCTGAGCTATATAATATTGACCGCAATAACGAGTGCTCTGTTTGGTGTGAATGAGGAACTGACGGATTAGTGAAGGTGTGGCTTCATTTTGGGTTGGGAATATACAGGGGTAAGTTGTTGATTCTATTTACCTGACAGTACTCAAAAATGCAGGTCTTTTGTGACGATAAACCGCTGAAATATAAGGAAAAGATGGTTTTTTCGATACCTGCATGGGGTGCAGGTGGTCGGAGGTTCAAATCCTCTCACCCCGACCAGACATCATCGAGAAGCCTCGGCGAAAGCCGAGGCTTCTTCGTTTTCAGCCGGTGATTCCAGCCGAGGCCGTCCGGAGCGTCGGCCATCATTTCCGCTGGTTTGTTCTTTTTGCCTTCGAATTCGTTAAGCTGCCTGCAAGCAGCATCCGCCTTGCCCGAATGAATCGGCAATTCGCTCGACAGACGGTATAGGGAAATACAAATGAATCCAGGTACCAAGGGACTGGCCGCGGCCAACGGACAGGATGCATCACCACGCGTTTTCCTGCTGGACCTCGTGATCTACATCTCGATCATGTTCCTGGTTCGGGAACTGTATTTCTCCGAGCTCCACTTCATTGCCAATGGTTTGCTCTGGTCGCTTTCCACGCTGCTTGTGGCGTGTCTCTTGATGCGCTTTCGGAAGGTCTTCTGGAAGGATCTCGGCCTGCGGATGCCGAGCAGTTTCAAGCAGAGCGTTATGGCGACGGTGTTCATTTTCGCCTTTGCAATTGGCTCGATCATCGTTTTCCAGGTGCTGAAAGATCAGCTGGGGCTCGATGTTGCTCCGGATGCATCGGGCGAGGAGGCGGTATCCAAGTTCGGCGACTTGTCCGGCAACTGGGCAATGTTCTTCATGATCATTCCCTTTGTCTGGCTGCAATCCATGCTGGAGGAGTTGCTGGATCGCGGGTTCCTGATCAACTGGATTGAACGCGCGCTATCCAGTACCTGGGTGGCGACGATCATTGCTGTCCTGCTGCAGGCGATGATTTTCGGTTTCCGACATTCCCAGGACTTGTCGGAGCGATCGATCACGGTCGGCTTGATCGGCCTGGCGATGGGGATCGGCTATGTCGCCTTTGGTCGAAACCTGTGGCCGCTGGTCTTCGCACATTGCCTGCTGAATACTCTCTCGATGGCAGAGCGGGTCTGACGGGTCCGAGAGAGGCACGTGATCAACGCCTGAGCACCACGGTCATGCCGCCGGTCATGAAGTTCTCCGCGACAGGCGGCACCAGAAACAGGCGCAAGCAGGCAGAATCCGCGCTTCTCAGGCCACGGCAGTTCTGATCTTTGTATCCAGGCTGACCTCGCCGTTCAGAGAGGCGGTCAGCAGGCATTGTTGCTTGGCTTTCAGGAGCAAGGTCTCTGCCTGCGTCGCTTCCGCCTCGTCCTCGATGGTCAATTCCGCCTTGATGAAGAACTCCGTAAAGCGCAGGCCTTCCGGAGTTTTCTCCAGGGTGCCGTCCACCTTCACGTCAAGGTCTTCCCAATCGAATCTCGCCGCCCGACTCACCGCCCGGAAGGTCAGGATCAGGCAGTTGGCGACGATTGCTGTCAGAAGGGTTTCTGGTGACCAGAAGCCATCAGGTCCGCCAAACTCGGGCGGCGCCTGGGTCTTGATGGGGTCCAGGTCCTTGCTGCTGATGGGGATCACGCCCGCCGGGTGTCCGTATGCGGCAGCGGTATAGGTATGCGGCAGTGATTGCATGTCCGGTCTCCCATTCTCCAGTGACTGGAGGGAGCCTACTGCCAGGCCTTTGCGAGCACCTTGATCCGCATCAAGCCGTCCGGACTGTCCGCTGGTCGAAGGCCGGTCAGTCGGATTCCGGCTCGGGCGGATGCTTCAACAGCCCGAACTTCCGGGCCACTGGAAATACCAGCACCATGACAAGGACCGATCCGCTGAAGTCGCCCACGAACATTGCCGTGGCAGCTCCGGCAAAAGCCAGTGGATCGGTAATGCCGATAGCCAGGAAGAATACCTGCGTCAGGGCCACGTTGATGGCGGCGAACATCATGCACAGGGCGATCAGGTTCGGGATGGAAAGAAATACCAGGTTGTCACGGAAACCGGGCCGCAATTCCAGCAGGTAGAGCACCAGCAAGGGCCCCAGGCCGCTCAACAGCGCAGCACCGTAGATGAAATAGGGGTCGCTGAACAGGTAGAGGTTTGTCGCCAGCGTGCCCAGCATGATGCCGAGGGCGCCTTGCCACCGCCCCACGATCACAGCGAGCAGCCGGATACCGGCGGGAATGAACAGCCAGCTCACCCCGACCTGTTTGAAAAACAGGGGATCGAGCAGGGTGTTGGCGGAGTAGGTGATGATCCACAGTACCGCGAAAGCCAGGAGGGTCAGGACGGAGCCAATGGCGGTGTCACGCGCCGGAAAGAATGGCATTGAAGTCGATCCTTGGCAGTTCTTCTGCCGTTACAGCGGGCTGCATCTGGTAAAAAGCCGCAGGACAGCCAATATCAAGCTTCCGCCGGGACGATGCAAGTGCAGTCGGGGCCAGCGGTGAGAATGGCTGTCGCCAGTGACGGTACATTTCCCCTGCCCAGCTAGTAGACTGCACAGGTCTGCACAGCCTGGCAGTTCCTGGAGGGAAATACGTTGCTTATCGCCGTTCTTGTCATAGAAGCACTTTTGCTTGTCGCCGTCGGAATCCTTCTGTTCCGCAAGTCGTCACTGGATCCCACGCCCGTGGTCGACAGCGTTCGCGAGGAGTTGCAGCTCATGCGATCCGAGGCGCGCGACGCGGAACGGGCCTTGCGCGAAGAGCTGGTCAGCAACCTGGAGCGGCTCGGTGAGCGGCTCGCCAGGGCCAGCAAGGAATCAGCGGATGCACAGAAGCAGGCACTGGCGGAGGTTCGTGCGCAGGTCAAGGAATTGACCGAGGCCAATGAACGGCGAATGGGCAAGGTGCAGGAGACCCTGGAGAAGCGCCTCGATGCCTTGAGTTCGAACAACGAGAAGAAGCTGGACCAGATGCGCGAAGTGGTCGAGGAAAAACTGCAGTCGACACTGGAGAAGCGCATTGGCGAATCCTTCAAGCGCGTCAGCGAGAACCTCGAGGCGGTGCAACGTGGCCTCGGCGAGATGCAGACGCTGGCGAGCGATGTCGGTGGCCTGCAGCGGGTGCTGACCAACGTCAAGGTGCGCGGCACCTGGGGCGAGGTGCAGCTGTCGGCCATTCTTGAACAGCTGCTTACAGCCGAGCAATACGAACGAAACGTCAAGGTGAAGCCTGACACGAACGACATTGTCGAGTTCGCGATCAAGCTGCCAGGGCAGGGCAAGAGCGACAAGAGCATCTACCTGCCGATCGACAGCAAGTTTCCGCAGGAAGATTACCAGCGCTTGCTGGATGCATCCGAGCGGGCCGACCAGGAGGAAGTGGATCGCGCCATGAAGAGCCTGCAGCTCTCGATTCGCGACGAAGCGAAGAAGATCAAGGAGAAGTACGTTCACCCGCCGCACACCACTGATTTCGGCATCCTGTTCCTGCCGACGGAAGGCCTTTATGCCGAAGTCATCCGGCAGCAGGCCCTGATGGACGAGCTACTGACCACGCATCGAGTGGTGGTTGCGGGGCCGACGACGCTGTCGGCCATCCTGTCCAGCCTCCGCATGGGGTTCCGTACGCTGGCAATCGAGAAACGTTCCAGCGAGGTCTGGGAAGTGCTGGCCGGGGTAAAGACAGAGTTCGGCAAGTTCGGTGACGTGCTGGCGAAGATCAAGAAACAGATTGGTACCGTCTCGAATACCATCGAGAGCGCCGAGACACGCACCCGCGCCATGGATCGCAAGTTGAAGGATGTGGAAAGCCTTGACCAGGACAAGGCCAGCGAATTGCTGTCGCTGGAAGGACTGACGGGCAAGGACATGGATGAGCAGGAGTAAGGCGTCGCAGGCGAGGTCTTGAATTCCCTAGTCTGGCGGACAGAAAAACAGCATTTGCTGACGGTGTCTTCTCGACGCGCGTTTTAGTGTCGAATCATGACCGCCTAGGGGGGAAGCCATGCGCGAGCGGTTGCGCAGCATTGCGGCATGTGCCGCCCGTGTATTTCCAGCAGCTGGCCTTCTGCTGCTCGCCCCGCTGTGGCTGCCGTCGGCCATTGCCTCGTCTCCCGCAGGATCATTGCCACCAGGCACGCCGCCGGTGGCGCGCTTCGTTCCGGACATCGATGTTTACCCGCAGACTTTCGATATCACCACCGGCTTCCATGATGAAGTCCTGGTCGGATCTTATGGCGGCGTGCTGGTTTTCGATGGCGAGCGCTGGAAGGAACTGGCCTTGCCGAACAACGACATTGTTCGCAGCCTCAGTCCGGTGGTCGAACACCATGGCGAAAAGCGCATTTACGTGGGTGGCTACAACCTGTTTGGCTACCTCAGGCCAAGCGCGACGGGTGGGCATGAATTCCGCGAGCTGTTGACCGCATTCGGCGAGCAGATTCCTCCTGAGGGTTTTGCCGATATCTGGGATGTCGTCGTGCAGGGCGATACGGTCTATTTCCGGGCACTCAACCACGTCTTCGCATGGAACAGCAGCAGCGGCGAGGCCCGCAGCTGGTATCACGAGGGAAGGTTCGGGGCGCTGGCAGAGGTCGATGGTGACCTGGTGCTGCAGTTCCGGCAGGAAGGCCTGCGAAAGCTCGTGGCCGGTGAATGGCAGCCCATGCCGGATACGCAGTCGCTGTCACACCTGGTATCCCGCTGGTTTCCCGTGGGCGACGACGGCCTGTTGAGCCTGCAGCGTGACGGCGGCTGGCACATTCTTCGCGACGGTGCGCTGGTCGACGTCAGCATGCCCGAGAACTTTCCACCCTCCTCGTATTTCAGCGGCGGCACGCGCTTGCCGGATGGCACGCTGGCCCTGGTGACGCCGAATGGCGAACTATTCATCCTTGATGTTGCGACTCGCGAATGGAGCCGGTTCGTCATCGACACCGGCTACCTTTCGGGGATCGTTGCAACGGACACCGGTGTGCTTATCAGTGGCATGGACTCGATCATGCACGTGCCGTGGCCGACGCACTGGATGATCGTGGACGAGAGCATGGGTGTGGCGAGCAGCATGCAGGGCTTGCGCGCCTGGGGGGATGCCTACTACGTGCTGACCACTGCTGGCGTCTCGCGTCTCGATGTCGCTGCCAGCCATGGCGAGGTCGAGCTGGTCGCCTTGGACTGGACGGACGGTCATGCCAGCTGGGATCTGTTGCCGCTGGATGACCAGCGTGCATTGCTGGCAAATTCCTACGAGTTGTTGATGATTGATGACAACGGGCGACGGCTGTCCAACCTGGGCGAGGGTACTTTCTATCCGCGCCTGTTACAGGCTTCCCGCTTCGACCCCGGCCTGGTCTACGTCGGCACGGAGCTGGGTCTCGCAGCCGTCAGGGTCGACGGAACAAGCATCACGCAGCTCTGGCGCCATGAGCTGGCGAACTCGCCAGGCGTTTTTTCACTGGTCGAACTGGCGCCCGGGAAACTGCTCCTGGGGACCACGCGCGGCGGTGTCATCAGGTTCGATGTGGCAGGGCAGGACGCTGAATCGCCGGACATTCTCGAGCTTGGCCAAGCCGAGGGCCTGGCCTATGGATCGCCCCCGTCAGCCTGGCTCTTCCAGGACAAAGAGCGCGTACTGGTCAGTACGAGTGAAGGTTTCTTCCTGTATTCCGATGCCGATCGTTTCGAGCGCACCGATCTCGAAGGGCTCGATTCCCTGCGTGCCGACAATGCGCTGCTGCGCCTGGGTCGCGCCGATGATGGCGAGTACTGGGCCATCGATCATCGCAATGTCTATCACCGTTATCCTGATGAGGCGAGCTGGCACGAAGAAACCGTCAATGTTTCGACGCGCAGCGGCCTTGCCAGCATCGCCCGTACCATTAACGGCGATGTCGCGCTGGTGGCTGGCAGCAAGATCCTGTTTCATGCCGTGTCCGGCTTGCCTGCACGCCCGCGAGTCGACGTCCGGTTCACGGCCATTGAACAGATTCTTCCCGACGACAGCCGCCGGCCGCTGCCCCTGGACCCCGAGATTGTCCACCAGTTCGAGAGTGATTCGGCAACCATCCATTTCGACTACGCCTTGCCCGACATTCAGAGCAGCGAGCCCGTCTATTATTCGGCACGCATGATCGGCCTCGAAGGTTCATTCTCCAACTGGACGACGTCCAGCACCTTCACCTATTACCGGATGCGTCCGGGAGAGTACTCGCTGGTGCTCAGGAGCCGGGACAGCGAGGGCAGGATCTCGGAGGCGCCGCCGTTCCGCTTCGTGGTTCTCCCGAGCTGGTACCAGACCCCGTTCGCCATCGTGATCTGGGTGCTGCTCGGCGTCCTGAGCGTGGCCTGGATGGCGCGCGTCTGGACCCAGCAAAGGCTTGCGCGGTTGCGCGAGGAAACGCAGCGCCTGGAGGAGCAGGTCACCATTCGAACCCGGGAGCTCGAGTCAGCCAACCGGCAGCTCAGCGAGATGGCCCACCTCGATGGCTTGACGGAGATCCCGAATCGGCGACGGCTCGACGAGTACCTCGATGAAGTCTGGCGCCAGTGTCGCGATAACGAGCGTCATCTCTCCCTGCTGGTCATCGACGTGGATCACTTCAAGCGGTTCAACGACCGTTTCGGTCATGTGCAGGGTGATGCCTTGCTGAAGCGCCTGGCCCGCATGTTGTCGCAAAGCCTCAGGCGTGCCGAAGACCTGGTCGCTCGTTATGGTGGCGAGGAGTTTCTCGTCATCCTGCCCGGTGCGAGAGAGGATGCGGCGGTCCAGCTGGCCGAGGCCATGCGTGAAAAGGTGGAGTCGACCAGTCTCGGGGCAACCATCTCGGTAGGGGTGGCAACCACTCTTCCCAACGGTCGCCTCATGCCGACGGATCTGGTCGCACGGGCTGACAAGGCCCTCTATCAGGCGAAATCCGACGGGCGAAACTGCGTCCGCGTGTCCGACGGGGGCTGAAGCCCGCCTGCCGTCGTGGCCGCCAGGATTTCGGCACACTGCACCATCTGGGTTAGACTCCCGGTTCGAATCCAGTCAGTGGGGATTTCCAGATGACATCCGTAGTCATTATTGCGCTGCTGCTGCTTGCGTTCGCGCTGGCGTCGATGACCTACGTCTACGCGTTCCGGGGCGAGTACCGCCATCCCAGCCTGAAGCCCTACCTGCGAAAATGCTGGCCCATGTTCGCACCACTGAACTGCCTGCTGTACATGGCGACCGAGCGCCGGGCGGCCAGACCCTTGCCCTCGCTGGAAGACTTCCCGGAGCTGGCCGTCATCCGGGACAACTGGGAAACCATCCGTTCCGAAGCACTGGGCCTTTACGAGAATCAGGAATTCGATCGCATCAAGACGCCGGGCAACGAGGGTTACTACGACGTCGGTTTTCACACGTTCTTCAAAAGCGGCTGGAGCAAGTACTACTTGAAGTGGTACGGCTATACCCATCATTCCGGCCAGCGCAGCTGCCCGCGGACGGTGGAGTTGCTGGAGGGGATATCCTCGGTGAAGGGCGCCTTGTTCACCTTGCTGCCGCCCGGCGGCAAGCTGCGTCGGCATTCCGACCCCTTTGCCTGCTCCTTGCGCTACCACCTGGGCCTGGCAACGCCCAATTCGGATGATTGCTGGATCGAAGTCGACGGCCAGAAGTACTCGTGGCGGGACGGCGAGGCTTTCCTCTTCGACGAAACCTATGTTCACCACGCTGCGAACGAAACCGATCAGTACCGCCTGATCCTGATGTGTGACGTGGCCCGGCCCATGAACCTGTTTGGCAGGCTGGTCAATTGGGTTTACTGCCAGTTCATGCGCCTGACGATCGTTCCGAACGACAGTTCCGACCGTGCGGGCGGCATCAATGCCTTGTTCAGCGGAGTGGCGCCGATGCTGGAGAAGGGTAAGCAGCTGAAGAAGACCAACCGTCCCCTGTACAAGCTGATCAAGAATGTCATCAACCTGGTGGCCTTGCTGCTGGTGATCGCCTTGCTGGCGGCCGTCGTCTACCTGCCTTACCAGGCCATTACGGGCTGATCCGTTCCGGGTGTGCTCAATAGGGTTGTCGGGTGCAGCGCTGGCAATTGCCGGTGGTGAAGTAGTGCTGGCGCTCGTCGAATACGACCAGGTTGTGACAGGACCTGCAGCGGTGATTGAGGGACAGGGCGACATATTTCCACCGCCGAACCTTTTCGGCATGAGGAACGACCGGAAAATCCTGGCTGGTGTGCATGCTGCCTCCCAACGCAGCTAGGCGTTACGGCTTGATCATTTCGAGACTAACATTGTAGAAGTTTTTCCGATACATGACGGTTTGCCACTGTCATTGTCGGCCCATCGGAGGCGATTTCAGTGAGTGACAAGTGGTTGATGCAGGCGGCGGCGGATTTCGAGGCGGCTCGCGATGTGCCGGTGCTCGAAGCGGATGCGCCCGCGCGCAGGTTGCATGGACACTCCTTTCGCGCGCGAGTTCGCGCGGCCTTGCCCTCGGGCTACGGTGGCGTCGAGGGTTGCGAGGCCAACAGCTTGCAAGCCGCCCTGGCGGATGGCGTGCGCCCGCTGGATTACCGTTACCTGAATGACCTGGTCGAACTGCCCACGGACGAAAACCTTGCCCGCTGGTTGCGAGATCGCCTGGCCGGGGAACTGGACCTGCCCGGGATCCGGCAAGTGGGCATTGCCAGCACGCGGCAGCAGGGTGTGGATCTCGATGATCGCGGCGAGGCTCATGTGTGGCGACGTTTCCAGTTCGAAGCCGCTCACCAGTTGCCCAACGTGGCGCCCGGTCACCAGTGTGGTCGCATGCACGGTCATGGCTTTGTCGTGATTCTGCACGCCAATGTCAGCCTGGCCGACGAGGCCGCCCTGGCCACGCGTTACGAGCAGCTGGAGCGCGCATGGCAGCCCTTGCAGCAGCAACTGGATCACGCCTGCCTGAACGATATCGAAGGCCTCGAGAATCCGACCAGCGAAATGCTGTGCCAGTGGCTCTGGCAGCGCCTGAAGCCGCAGCTGGCAACGCTCTCCTGGGTGACGGTCTACGAAACCCGGACGGCGGGAGCGCATTACGATGGCATGCACTACCGAATCTGGAAGGAGCGGCGCTTCGAAAGCGCGTTGCGGCTGGACCTGCCGAAGGACGACCAGCGTTCCGCTCTGCATGGGCACAGCTACCTGGTGCGTCTGCATCTCAACGCACCACTGGATGACGTGCTCGGCTGGACCGTTGATTACGGCGATGTGAAGACCGCGTTCGAGCCGGCCTATCGCCAGCTGGACCATCACCTCCTGAACGACCTGGAAGGTATGGGGTCGCCGACGCCGCGGGCCGTGTTGCGGTGGATGCGCCAGCAGACGCAGGAAGCCCTGCCGGCGATGGATCGGATCGACCTTTTCGAGACCGATGACTGCGGCACCATGCTCAGCTGGGGCGACCTGGGGCCTGCCTTGCCGGCGTGAAGGCCCGGTCAGCCGAGCAGGGCCTTGGCCAGCGTTGGCAAGCCTTCAAGGGCGCTGGAGCACCAGCGGGAATCAACCTGCGCCGGCGTGACCTCCGGATTCATCTCCAGCACCGTCGCGCCGCGTGACCGAGCCTCGCCAGCAAGGGCAGCGGCGGGATAGACCTGGGCCGAGGTACCTATCAACAGCAGGGTATCGCACGCCATTGCCGCCGCAGCGGACTGCAGCACCTGCGCGTCGAGCGTTTCCCCGAACCATACGACTGACGGCCGGAACAGGCCGCCGCAGCTGCATCGAGGCGGCTCTTCCGCGGTCGTCGGTGCTTCGGGATTGGGTGTCTCGCAACGCTGGCAGTGCTCTTTCCAGATGGAGCCATGAAACTCCAGTACCGTCATGCCAGCGCGCTGGTGCAGTCCATCGACATTCTGCGTGATCAGCTGCCAGCCCAGGCTGCCGGCAAGGCGCGCGAGGGCGTGGTAGCCGGCATGTGGTTGCGCGGCGCCGATGGCACGCCGTCGCCACTGGTACCATTGCCAGACCGTCGTCGGCGCTGCGGCGAAGGCACCTGGCGTGGCGAGCTGTTCCGGCCTGTATTCGGCCCAGAGGCCGTCCTGCGGGTCCCTGAAGGTGCGAACGCCTGAATCTGCCGACAGGCCAGCACCTGAAAGCACCGTGACGTGGCGGCCTGCTGCCAGGCTCTTCAGCCACCCCTCTGGCGGATGCCGGTCTGGAAATTCCATCATCCAAAGCCCCATTTGACCCTACCGAGAGAGGCCATTTTACGATATTTTGGCAATGTAGCCGGCCGCTGACGGGAACGCAGAAATTCGACCGGGCGGCGCCACTCGCAGAATGCAGGGGATAGCTCCAACATGACCATCCACACCGTTGTCGCACGATGGTGCCTTGTCGCGACGCTGGCGTTCTTTGCCATGCCGGCAACCGCCGGCGAGCAAGCTGCCAGCTTGCGTTTCAAGGCATACACCTGGCAGGACGGCTTGTCGCAGAACACGGTAACCTCGGTCGCACAGGATCCGACGGGCTACATCTGGCTGGCGACGGAGGATGGCCTGCATCGTTTTGACGGCCATGATTTCGAGATCTTCCGTGCCGAGGAGGGCAAAGAGGAATCCTTTGCACAGAGCTCCTTCAGCAGCATTCTCGTCGATCGGTCGGGTGAGGCGCTGTGGCTGGCGACGACCTCTGCGGGCATCGAGCGATGGGATCTCAGGACCGACGAGTTCCAGCGTTTCAAGCATTCACCGGGCAGCCCTGACTCATTGAGTGACCCGGTCATCACCCGCATGTACCAGGACTCCAGTGGCGCCGTCTGGGTGCTTACCTACGGTGGCGTGGATCGCATTGACGACGGCAAGGTCACCTCGGTTTCCTGGGCGAGCGAATATTCGCCGCCAGCGCCGGCTGGCGAGGAGGGTGCGCAGGCCGATAGCGAGGCCGATCCTGGCGCAGATGCGGAAGCAAGTGCGGACAACGAGCCGCAACTGTCGCCGGAGGAACTGGCCGAGCAGGCCGGTCACCTGCCGAGCGATATCGTGGAAGATGGCGAGGGTCGAATCTGGCTCGTTTCCTCGATGGGCCTGCATCTGCATGATCCGGAGACCGACTCGTTCGTGCTGGTGGACCTTGCCGACAAATTGCCCCTTCTCGGGGGGTATCCGCAGCTCTTCGCCATCGAGCCAACGCCAGACGGCGGCCTGTGGCTGGCCAGCATGGGCGGCTTGTTCCTGCTCGATGCCGAGCTTGAGGTGGTCAAGCAGTTTTCGATGGCTGACTTCGGTGTCGATGGCGGCCTGCCCGTCTACATACACGAGTTGCTGTTGAGCAAGTCGGGCGCCGTCTGGATGGCGACCTTGTCCAACGGCGTCTACTGGCTGGACAAGGATGCCGAACGCATCGAGAACTATCGGCATGATCCGGCGGATCCTCGCAGCATCAGCGACAACTACGTCTGGGACCTTTTCGAAGATCGCACCGGAATCATATGGATCGGTACCCAATCAGGTGGCGTGAATACCTTCAATCCGGTGACCCGCGCTTTCCGGCATTACGCTGCAAGACCTGACAGCGAGTTTGCGCTGCCGAATCGCGTGGTCTGGTCGATCCAGCCGGACAGCGACGGCAATATCTGGGTGGGTACCGACGCAGGTTTCAGCCGACTTGACCGGGAGACCAGCAAGTACCGCCATTACACCTGGGACCCGGAAGATCCGACGTCACTCAATTACGAGTACGGCCTCTCCGCTCGCATCGATTCGAAGGGGCAGGTCTGGCTGGGTACCGGCTATGGCGTGGCGCGTTACCGGGAGGCCACGGACGATTTCGAACGGTTCGAATGGCAGGTGGGCGAGGGTGGAGATGCGTACTACATCAACACGATCAACCAGTTGTTCATCGACGCCGAAGACAATGTCTGGACCCTGACCTACCAGGGTCTAGGGCGAATCGATGCCAAGTCGGGCGAGCTTTCGAGCATTGCCCACGATCCGGACAAGCCGGAGTCCACGCCGCCGAGTGACAACCTTTTTGCCGTGACGCCCAGTGCGAGTCGCGGTGGCTTCTGGCTGGGTACGGATGCCGGCGTGGTGCATTTCGATCCGCTGTCGAGCACCTTTGGCAAGCGTTACACCAAGGCAGACGGATTGAGTAACGACGAGGTCATCGGCCTGCTGGAATCCAGTGACGGCAGCCTCTGGGTGGCAACCGTTTTCGGCGTCAACCGGATTCGCCCGGATGGCAGCATCACCAGGCTGGGAATGGCCGCAGGGCTCAACAGCGATCTCACCTACGGTGTGGTCGAAGATCGTCGCGGGATGATCTGGATCAGCACCAACAAGGGACTGAACGAGCTTGATCCGGTGACCGGCGCGATCCGTCAGTTCGATGTCACTGATGGCCTGCAGAGCAACGAGTTCAACTCGGGTGCGCAGTATGTTGCCGAGGACGGCGAGGTGTTTTTCGGTGGCATCAATGGCCTGAGTGCCTTCTACCCCGAGTCGATCCAGCGCAGGACAACACCGCCGAAGGTGGCCATCTCCAAGTTCTTCAAGTTCAACGAGGAAATCGCCCGTGGTGGCCCCATATCCGAGCTGAATGAATTGACTGTGCCCTGGTCGGACAACGTCCTCGGGTTCGAGTTCTCGGTGTTCGATTATGCTGCGCCCGAAAAGAACAGCTATCGCTACCGGCTGGAGGGCTTCGATACCACCTGGTTGATGGATAGGGGTTCGCCCAACGTGACCTATACCAACCTGGACCCGGGCAGCTACACCTTGCGCGTCCAGGGCGCCAACAGCAGCGGTCGCTGGAGCGACGAAGAAGCGCGCTTGCTGTTGCATGTCACGCCACCGTTCTGGGCCACCTGGTGGGCGTATTCGATATATGTATTCCTGGTGCTTTCATCGGTATTCGCCGGCCTGGCCTATTACCGGCATCGCGTGCAGGAACGCCATGCTTTTGCGCATGAGCAGCACAAGCGGCGCTGGGCCGAGACCTTGCAGCAACTGACCCAGGCGCTCACGTCGTCGCTTGATTCGGAACAGATTGCCGAAGAGCTCCTGGAGAATCTTCGCGCGATGGTGGCATTCCGCAAGGCCGTCCTGTTCATGGAACAGGGCGTCGATATCAAGGTGGCCGGCGTGAAGGGCTTCACGGATACGGAGCGCGAGACCCTGCGACAGCTGCCGGGCAGCTTCTCGCGCTTCTTTGCCGAAGTCCGGCATTCGCGCAAGCCCCGCGTGTTCAGCCCGGACGAGGACCGCTTGCAGGTCTTGCGCGAAGGCATGAGCGAGCATTCCCGCTTCCTCGCCATTCCTGCTTTCTCGAGGGCAGACGAGTTCGCACTCCTGATCGTCGGCCGCGAGGCGCCGGCATTTTCGCAACAGGAACAGGATATTGTTTCGGCTTTCCTGACGCAGGCCCTGGTCGCGCTCGACAACGCGCGCCTGTTCTCGGAACTGCAGAACCTGTCGACCACCGATACGCTTACCCAGGTCAACAACCGGCGCTATTTCTTCGAACTCGCCGAGCTCGAGTTCAATCGTGGCAAGCGTTATGACCGGGATGTCGCGCTGATCCTCCTGGATGCCGACAATTTCCGCGAGATAAACGACACCTACGGGCGCGATATCGGTGACCGCATGTTGAAGATCATCGCCTCGACCTGCAGAAACAATCTTCGCCACTTCGACATCATCGGTCGATACGGCGGCGAGGATTTCGTCATTTTGCTTCCCGAGACACCGATCAATGTCGCGGCGGATGTTGCGGACCGGTTACGCAAGAGCATCGAGGAGTTGCGGCTGGAGACCCACAAGGGTGAATTGCGCCTGACAGTCAGCGTGGGCGTGGCGGTCGCTGGCGACAGCGTCCGTGACTTGCCGTCGCTGATCAACAAGGCAGACATGGCGCTGTACGAGGCGAAGCGTTCCGGACGCAACCAGGTGGTGGTTGCCGACATGACAGCCGGCCGTCCGGGCTCGGAGGCGTAGCAAGCAGGGGGCTAGGCCTCGTCGGACCTGTCGAGGATCGGGCCTTTTTCGAGCCAGGCGGGGACGTCACGCGCAGCCATTGCCGGTGAAAACAGGAAGCCTTGCGCCAGCTCGCAACCAATTTCACGCAGCAAGCGGAACTGGTCCTCGGTTTCGACGCCTTCCGCCACGATATCCATTTTCAGGTCCCTCGCCAGCTGGGCGATGGTCCTGACAATGGACAGGTCGCTTTCGTCTTCTGCAATGTCCTGCACGAAGGATTTGTCGATTTTCAGCGTGTGCAAGGGGAAGTTGCGGAGACCGCTCAGCGACGAATAACCCGTGCCGAAGTCATCCATCTGCAGCCGTACGCCAATCTCGCGCAATTCGAGCAGGATCTGCTGGGCAATGTCCGGATTGTCCATGAAGACCGTTTCCGTGATTTCCAGTCGCAGCCGGTCCGGCTGGATCTTCGTCGCCTGAAGGGTGTCCTTGACCATCTCCGTCAGCAGCGGACTGGAGAACTGGCGATTCGCGATATTGACGTTCACGAACAGCTCTTCCTGGTCGTCGAGCCGCTGCCACTCGGCGAGACGGGTGCAGGCACTTCGCATGGCCCACCAGCCGATTTCGAGAATCAGGGTGCTTTCTTCCGCGATGTCTAGAAAATCGACAGGCAGCAGCATGCCGTGCACGGGGTGATGCCAGCGCAGGAGGGCCTCGAAGCCGAGGGTGTGACGGGTGTTCAGGTCGATGATCGGCTGGTAGTGGAGCACCATTTCCTCTCGTTCGATCGCCCGGCGGAGTTCCGACTCGCGCTGCAGGTGGGCTCGCGCGCGCTGGTGCATCGCGTCGTCGAAAATTGCGAGAGCAGACCGCCCCGATGCCTTGGCACGGTACATGGCCGTGTCCGCGTCGCGCAGCATTTCTTCGGCCAGGCGATAGTGGGGCGCCTGCATGACGATACCGAAGGAAGCATTGGTGAACACTTCGTGACCGTCAATGGTGAATGGCTGCTCCAGTGCTTCGTGCAACCGACGAGCCAGGGCGGATGCCAGCTCCGCATCTGTGGCGCTGTAGGCAAGAATCGTGAATTCGTCACCGCCATGGCGGGCAAGAATGTCCCGGTCGTCCAGGCACTTCCGGAGTCGCTTGGCAATCTCCACCAGGAACTTGTCACCGATGTGATGACCCAGCGAATCATTGATCAGCTTGAACCGGTCAAGGTCGAGGAACAGCACGGCGAAGCGTGCATCCGAATTGTTGCGACATTCGACCATGGCCGATTCGAGTTTCTCGAGAAAACGTGTTCGATTCGGCAGGCCGGTCAGCGAATCGTGGAAGGCGTTGTAAAGCAGCTGCGACTCCGCTTCCTTCTGCTCCGTGACATCGCGAATGGTGCCGGTCAGCGCGTCACCACCCTTGTAGTAGACAGGCGTCGCCGTGACGGAAACGAATCTCGGATCGGTGTCGTCATGCCGCATCAAGCGGGCTTCGAAAGAAACCGGGCGCCGGGAGGCGGAGGCAATTTGCAGGAACTCGCGGGCAATGTACTGGTCTTCCGTATGGAACAGGCTTATCAGGTCGGTGGTCCTGGGATCGATGTCCTCGGCGCCAAGAATCTTGTTCAGCGAGGAATTGCTGTACTTCAGCAATCCATCCTGTGCAATGAACACGCCATCCTGGCTTGTGTCGACCAGGGTGCGGTACTTCTCCTCGGACTGGGCAAGCGCTTCCTCTGCGGACTTGCGTGCAGTGATGTCCTGCACGATGCCTTCGTGATAAAGAATCCGACCGTTTTCGTCCCGCACTACCTGGGCGTTGTCGGAAACCCAGATGCGGGCACCATCGGAGCGGAACAACTCGTATTCGACATCCCGGTAGGCGCCGGTCTCTTCCAGCTTGCGCATCAGTTCCGGGCGCATGGCCGGATCGGCGAAGTAGTTCGCCATGCTGGGACGGCCCGACTCGAACAGTTCGTCGTTGTCCTTGAACCCGAGGAGTTCGGCAAAAGCGGGGTTCGCATCCAGCAGCTTGCCGTCCTGGCTGGCCCGGTAGATGCCTTCCACGGCATTTTCGAAGATCTGCCGGTACTTGGCTTCGGCTTCGCGCAAGGCACGTTCCTGTTCATGCCTCTCGCTGACATCGCGAATGACGCAGATGACGTTGTCTTCGTCGATGCGCGTCAGTGACAGTTCCTGCGGATAGTGGCTGCCATCCATTCGCCGGGCCATCACTTCGCCACGCCAGTAACCATCGCGGTGAAAGCGATTGATCACATCGCGTTCAAACTTCTCGATGTCTTCCTGTACAGTCAGCTCCCGCCACGACTTGCCGATGATCTCGTCTGCCGAGCTATAGGCATTCAGTCGCTGGTGAGCTTCATTCGAATAGACATAGCGAAGCGAGCCATCGAGCAGCGCAATGCCGTCGACGGATGCCTCCATGGCTGCAATCTGCAACTGCCTGGCTTCTTCAGCAGCACGCCGCTCGCTGATATCACGTGAAACGGAAAGGATGACCGGCTTGCCGTCCAGCCTGAACAGCTGCGCACTGGCTTCGATGGGTACGACCTCGCCGTTTCGCGCCAGCAGCTCGGATTCGAAGATCATGTGCCCCTTCGCCTTGAGCTCCGCGGCGATGTCATTGGTTTCTGCGAGGGCGGATCGCGTCAGCAGGTCGGCCGGCGCCATTTCACGCATTTCTTCCAGGCTGAAGCCAAGCCGCCTCAGGGCGGCCTCGTTCACTTCGAGAAACCGACCCTGGCCCTGCCTGCTGGGTGCTTCGTAGAGAAACAGGTAGTCACTGCTGTTGTTGAACAGGGCCTTGTAGGTCTGCTCGGTCGTCTCGAGCGACGCCTGGGTTTCGCGAAAGTCCGTAATGTCCTGCATGGCAGAGAGCACATAGGAACGCCGGTCGAGCTGGATCAGTTCGGCGGAAACCAGCATGTGGTGAATACGGCCGTCGATATCGATCATGGTGGCTTCGCGGGGCGCCGCCTTGCCACGTTCATCCAGGTCGGCGAGCAGTCGCTGTCGATCGTCCAGGTCCTGCCAGATCCCCAGCGCTTCGACGGTCTTGCCCACCACGTCGTCAGGCTGGTGGCCCAGCAAGTCGCCAAATGCCTGGCTGACGTCACTCAATACGCCCGTTTCCCGGTCGGCTATGGTGATGATCGAGGGGGAGGCGCGGAAGGCCGTGCTGAACTTCAGCTCGGACCAGGTCATCGCGCGCTCGACCTGCAGCCGCTGGTGCTCGGCCGCGGCGCGGGATGCCATGACTTTCAGGACGGCCAGGAAATCGTCGGTAAAATTGCGCGGCTCGGTATGCAGTACGCCGATGTGGCCCAGCAGCACGCCATCCGGACCCAGCATGACAGCGGCGGCATAGGACTCGATGCCATGCTCGGCCAGCCAGGTGTCCTTCGGAAAGCGCTTCGATACATCCTTCGGCAGCAAGACCTCGTGTTCGAGGCAGACCAGTTCGGACGGGCTCTCGGGGACGGCAAAGCGGTAGCCTTCCTCGAAGCCACCCTTGCCATAGACGGCCAGCAGGTGACCAGTGGTCGGCGGGCTGCCATCGAATTCGCTGACAAAGGCGTAATCGGTCTCCAGCGAAATGGCCAGTTCATGCACCAGCGCCTGGAAAAACTCGCGCCCGACCGTGCCGGCCGTCTGTTCGACCAGGCGGCGGAAGATGTCGGTCGTTGATGCGTCCCGCTTGAATGCTCTCATGGTATTTACCAGATTATGCAATACAGCGGGCTTTTGCTTGAGGATTCGGCGCGCTTTGCAGCAAAAATGCCGGAATTTTATTGAAATCAGTCGCTTATGAAGACTATTTCAGAGTCGTCCAGCAGTCTTGAAGGTCTTGAAGCCGTCGTTATCAGCCGGGCCAAGAAAGTCGAGGCCGGAAACAAGAATGGGGGCGGCATTCTCCCGAGGCCGCAGGCGCGCGGTCAACTGGTAGCGTCCATCCGGTGCCAGCGTGACTTCACCGCGGGTTTCGACCGGTGCGTCCAGGTCGCTGAAACGTCCCACCAGGGTATTGCCTTCGGTCGTGAGGCGGGCCTGGTAACTGCCGAGCGGAATGCCAGGCAGGTAGAGGTTGCCGAGATTTTCCAGCGCGCCCTGGCCATCGATCGCAATCGGCACACCGTTCTCGACCACCAGGCTGCGAATGTTGATGAGCAGCTCGCCGCTGACCAGTTCCGGCGGCACCAGGCCCAGTTTCGAGGCAATGGAGAGATCGGCGCTGCCTTGCAGGGAGCTGACCGCCAGCTGCCCGCCAAACGGATCGAATTCGATGTCAGCGCCGAGCTGATGATTGCCGGCGCCGGGCAGGGAAACGTGCAGTGCAGTGCCGATTACGCCACGCAGGAGGTCGGCAGCCTGCCACTCCCAGGCGACTCGGGAAATGTCGAGACGGCGATATGTGATGTTGTCCACCTGGCCCTGCCAGACGGTCCCGCTCGTGCCGGCCCCGGCCAGCGACAAGCCGGACCGCTGCAGGGCGGGTCCGGCCCAGGAGAGGGCAAGGCTGGCGGGCAGGTGGACGACCAGGCTCAGTGAAAAGCTGGCCAGGAACAACAGCAGCAACCGGAGGTGCCAGCGTGTCATGCGTCCGGTCCTGACAATGTCAGGGTGGCATTGACCAGGCCGTCTCCTGCAGCCCGCTCGATGTCGGCACTATCGACGCTGATACCGAAACGTTGCTGCAGGCCGTCGAGCCATAACAGCAGGCTGTCGAATGGCGCATCTTCCAGCAGGATGCGCACCGTGTTGTCTCCATCCTGGCTCAGCCGCTGCAGGCTGTTGCCCAGCTGTGACCGCTTGGCAGCGCCGTCCACCACGGCAAGCAGGCCGCCCGGCGGGATGGCTTCTCGGCTTGTTCCTTGTTGCGTGCCCAGGACCTCGGCGGCGCCGCGCATCCAGCTCACCAGCTCGCGCTGCCGCTCGACACTGTCATGCAGGCGTTGCTGATAGAGCAGCATGGGTTCAATCACCAGCAGGAAGGCAAGCGTCAGCGCTACCGCCGTGCTGCCAGCAAAGAACAGGATTCTCTCCCGACCCTGCAGGCTGTCGATATAGTCGCGAGCGGAGGCGAACAGCTGCTTCATGGGCTTGCCTCCATGGTCATGCGGCCCTCGAGCGCTTCGCCCTCGGCATTCGCCGAGCTGATGGCAACGCGGTAGGGGGAGCTGGCTTCCAGTGACTGGCGAAGTGTTTCAAGGGTTTCTGCGGTCGGCACCACGACGCGGATTTCAAGCCGGTTGTTGCGGTAGCTGATCTGTTGCAACTCGATGCCGGCAGTGTCGTTCATGGCCAGTCCCAGGGTGCTGATCATGGCGATGCCGGTATGGTCGCTGTCATCGCCACCTGCCAGCAGGGGTTCGATACGGCTTCGCGGGTCGGCGGTCGGACGTGCATTGGGCAAGATGCGGCGATACAGCGTGTCACTGTAGCCCTCGAGCGCGGCGGCTTCCTGTTGCAGGCGCCAGACATCTGCACCCCAGAGGCCAGTGGCAACAAGCAGGCTCAATGCAGCCAGCGCAGCGGGCAGGCGCCATGCGGCGAGCTTGCCGGCGGTTTCCCGCTTGCGGGCCAGCGCGCCCTGCAGCAGTCCCGGTCCGAGCTTGCACGCCTCGCGTGCCAGTCGGGTCAGCAACTGGTCGCTGCTGATCGAAGCGACAAGCGATTGCCAACGGGCAGGCAGTTTCGCGATGACCTGTTCCGCTGACGCGCCGTCGGCGGCCGGATCCTCGACCTCCAGTGCCTGCGGTGCTGTATCAGTATCGGTCCAGACGGCATCCAGGTAGTCCAGTGGCGCGGCGAAACCATGGCCATCCGCGAGTCTCACCAACAGGCGTTCGCGACTGACCACCGCCGACTCGCCCGTTGCCGGTGCGGGCAGGGCAAGATAGTCCGGCAGCAACGCATCGGCCTGGATGCCAGCCTCGCGGAGCGCATCGAGCCTGGCAGCAAGCCACTTGCGATTCCCGACAAGCACCGTGTGACGGTCATCTTCAGCCTTGCCCAGCAAGGCGAAATGCAGCGTTTCGATGTCTTCTGCAAGCCGGTCTTCGAGTGCATAGGGAATGGCTTTGAGTATGGTGTTGCGATTGCGACCGGGAATGCTGGCGGTCAGCAGCAGCAATGATTCGCCATGCAGCAACACCACCACCCGGCGTTGCTCGGCGAGTGATGCGGCTGCATCGAGCGGACCTTGCTGGGGATGGCCGACCCGGTTGCCCTGGCCGTCGAGCACCAGCCAGCGTGCCGGCGACTCGCGTGTCGGCAATTCGTCATCCAGCCATATGATCAGGTGTTCGGCCATGGGTGTGTTTCGTTCCTCTTCCCTAGAGTGTGCCGCGGCTGTGGCGAACCACGCGCGTCCCGTCGTTGCGCCGCTCGAGCACACTGTACAGCGAGATTTCCACAGAGCCAACGCCGACCAGGGTACGCAAGCGGAAGTAGTTGCTGTTCACGGATACCGCGTCCTGAGGCAGGCGTTGTTGTCCCACGATGTTCTCGGCTTCCGATACCTGGCTGAACGGAGCCTGCATGCGGGCCTGTACCAGCGACTCGGCATCCTGCACCGTCAGCTCGTCCGACAGGGCTGCGAGCAGCTCGGCAGGTGCCGTGTTGAGATTGATGCGGGTGATGCTGTTTTCGTCGACGCGCACTGGCAGGGCGGCGACAAAGGGCTCGATCAACTGGAACTGCTCGGCCGTCATGCCATTGACCAGGCGCAGTTCGCTGATGGAATGCATCGGGCGGTTGGCCGTGCGGTAGGCGGGCTGGTAACGGGTGTACAGCGCGTCCTCGGCACCATTGAAACCATTGGGGTCGATGTTGCGATCCAGCCAGTCGACGGTAGCGTCGGCAATGATGGGATCGAGTGCCAGGTTGGCCAGCAGGCGACGGAAAATATCCAGTTGCTCCTGGCGGACGTTGTCCTCGGCATCCACCAGGTTGTTGAGATTGAACCTCGACTGCAGGTCGCTCAGCTGTCCTTCGATGAAGCCGCCCTCGACAGGCAGGACCAGGTTCTCGGTGGCCCAGGGTTCCTGCAGGTGATCGACCTCGGCATCCTCGCGTGACAGCAGGAAGCCGGTCCAGCTTTCGGCACCCAGTGCGTATTGCCATGCCTGCTCACCGTGCAACTGGATCTCCAGCCGCCGTTGGTCGAGGTGGTTGGACCACATGATCGAGGTGGCGAGCAAGGTGGCAATGGCGACAATGACCAGCGCGATTACCAGGGCGCTGCCTTCCTGCCTGTGCGAAAAGGCCAGGTGCGTCATTGCGAGAGCTCCAACAGGCGTCGTACGAATTCCCCGTTGTCCCGCTGCAGACGGAATTCGATCGCCAGCGGCAGGGTCTCTTCGATTTCGAGGACATTGCCGCTGGGGGAATTGATGGATGGCCATTGCTCCTGCCACTCGTTGCCGGCATCGAGGTAACGGAAGTCGAGCGCCTCGACATCCTCCAGCACGACGACGCGCAAGGGCGTGGCATCCTGGGCCTGGTCGAGCACCGGCCAGGAGAGGCGCACCAGTTCGCCACCTTCCAGGCTCCAGGCGACCCGTTGCAGGGTACTGCGTTGCAGGCCGGCAGGATTGCGCCAGCCGCCGCGGGTCAGCTCGATGGCCCAGAAGCCGGCCACGCCGCCGGTCAGCGCGGGGACCGGCTGGCCGGACACGGCATCGCGAATCGGCCGGGCCTGAACCTGGGCCAGGTCACGTTCCAGGAGGGTGATGGCGCGACGAAAATCCGCCAGTTCCTGCTGGGAAGCCTCGGTGATTTCCTTCTGCCGGATCATGGCATTCAGGCCGCCGTAGGCCATGGCGGCCAGCAGGGCAAACACCGCCGTCGCAACCAGCATTTCCAGCAGCGTGAAGCCCCGGTTGTCATTGCGATTCGCGCTCATGGCGTCGCGCTCTCGGCACTCGATGCGCCCGGATTGGCGGTGGGGCGGGCTTCATAGCCGGTCAGCAGCACCAGCGAGCCCTCCCGGCGATCCTCAAGGTGGCTGACATAGACATCGATGCGACGCAGGTCATTGTCCTGCGTGCTGCTGATTTCCGCCCACCAGTACCAGCGCCTGTCGGGCTGTCCCATGACCACCTCGCCGCTGCGGCGGCCCGTATCGGCCCAGCCGGGCTGCAAGCGAATCTCCGCCAGCTGGTTGGCAGCGACCCAGTTGGCATAGGTTTTCAGTTTCATGTCACCCGCGCCGCGAGCGGCACGACCGGTCTCGGAAATCAGTGCAGCCAGGGCCACCGCAATCACGGTCAGCGCGACCAGCACTTCCATCAAGGTGAAACCGCCTTGCCGTCCAGCGCTCATCTAGAATTCGTCCTGCTGCTGGCGTTCCACGCGGCCCAGCAGGTCGACGTCCAGCGACCACTCCTGGTCATCGCGCTGGTCCCGTACCCGCAGGGTGAAAGGGGTGGTCTGGCCGCTGGAGAAGAACAGCACTTGGGGTGCCTGCTCCGGATCGCTGGTCGCCGCGGGTGCGCCATCCTTGCCCGTGGCTGTTGGCGTTTCGGGATCGGCATCGATGCCCGGATCGGCAGCGGTGTCATCGTCGGCACTCCTGCCGGACAGGTCGGTGACATTGCCTTCTACGCTGACCTCGAGTGCCAGGTGATCTGGCAAGCTCCGGGGGACGAACAGCTTCTGGTCGTCCAGTGGCACCCACTGGCCGGCCCGTTCGTCCAGGCGATAGAAGCTGTAGCGTCGATCCTCGATCCGCAGGCCCATTTCCTTGCCCGTCAGCAATGCCTCTTCCGCAGCCAGTGTGATCAACTGCGCCAGGCGGGCCGAGTGGCGTTCAGCCGTGTCCTCGTCAAAGGCGTAGTTGATCGTGGACATGGCCGCTGCCGACAGCACGGCCATCAATACCATGACAACCAGCAGTTCCAGCAGCGTGAAGCCGCGCTGAGCGTTCATCGGATCAGTTGGATTCTTCCGGATCCCAGTTGCCGATATCGGCGGCTTCACCTTCACCGCCCGGCTTGCCATCGGCGCCCAGGGAGTAGATGTCGATGCTGCCATGGCGGCCCGGGTTCAGGTATTCATAGGCATTGCCCCAGGGATCCTTGGGCAGGCGCTCGATGTAGCCACCGGCCTGGTAATTGCGGGGTTCCGGCGAGCCGCTGGGCTTGGAGACCAGTGCCTGCAGGCCCTGGTCGGTGCTCGGGTACTGGAAGTTGTCCAGGCGGTAGAGATTGAGGGCAGATTCCAGCTGGCGGATGTCCGAATTGGCTTTTACGACACGCGCCTTGCCCGGGTTGTCGGCAATACGCGGAATGACCACCGCGGCCAGGATGCCAAGGATGACCACCACGACCATCACTTCCATCAGGGTAAAGCCTTGCTGCGACTGCTTGTTCATCGGTTACTCTCTGGTTTCGAATTCGGGTAATCGGGAGGTGCTACAGCACCTGACCGGCCGATGATACACAATGAAAGCCATTGATTTGTGGCGGGAAATGACAGACGCATGAACAAGCTAAACGACGGATTTACAGCCCTGGGTGACTGGCTGCGTCGATCTGGCTGGCCGCTGCTTGCGCTGGCAGCATTGTCCATTGGCCTGAGCGCGCTGATCCAATGGAACCCGGAAGTGCAGGTGGTGCTGCGATTCGAGCCGCTGGCCATATGGGGGGGAGCGGTCTGGCAGCTTGTTACCGGCCAGCTGGTTCACCTTGGCTGGAGCCACCTAGGACTGAACCTGCTCGGTTTGCTGCTGGTTGCGGTCTTGTTCCCGGGCATCAGTGCAAAGCAATGGCTGGCTCTGGTGGTGGCGACCCTGCTGTTGGCCGGGACTATCCTGCTGGGCCTGGAAATGCCCTTCGACTGGTACGTGGGGCTCTCGGGCTTTCTGCATGGCTTGCTGGTGGCTGCAGCTGTTTACGAGGGGTTGTCAGAAGACAAATCGCCGCACGCCGAAGACGCGTGGATCAAGGTAGCTGTGCTGTTCGTGGTGACCCTCAAGGTGCTTTGGGAGCATTTTGCAGGTCCCTTGCCGATGACTGCCGAGCTAGCCGAAGGGCCCGTTGCCATTGCCGGTCATCAGGCAGGCTGGGTTGCAGGTCTTATCGCGGGGTTCATCGTAGCTGCCGTCGAGGGCAGGCGTGCGGGTCGACCAGTTGGTAACGATCTTCCGGGACGGCACGATGAGGACAACAGTTGATTGCCATGGGCCGAAATTGGCCGGCGACTCGGTTATAATCCGCGGCTTCGCTGCCGCTGGCAGGAATACATCGAACTGAATAAGAGAAGGGGTGTTTGATGTCTTACGCATTCGTCTTCCCGGGACAGGGCTCGCAAAGCCTCGGCATGCTGGCCGATCTGGCTGCCGACCACGCCGTGGTCAAAGAGACTTTTGATGCCGCCTCGGAGGCACTGGGCTACGACCTCTGGCAGGTATGCCAGGAGGGCCCGGAAGAGAAACTTAATTCCACTGAAGTAACCCAGCCTGCCTTGCTGGCGGCCGGTGTGGCCACCTGGCGGGTGTTCAGTGGCCAGTCCGAATTCCGCCCGAGCTTCATGGCGGGCCATTCGCTGGGCGAATACACGGCATTGGTCTGCGCCGGCGCCATGGATTTCGCCGATGCCATCAAGCTGGTCGAATTCCGCGGCAAAGCCATGCAGGACGCCGTACCGGCCGGTGAGGGCGCGATGGCGGCCATCCTGGGCCTGGATGACGATGCAGTGCGCGAGGTCTGCGACAAGGCGGCAGAGGGCCAGGTGGTAAGTGCGGTGAACTTCAACGCACCCGGGCAGGTCGTGATCGCGGGCAACAAGGCAGCCGTGGATCGCGCCGTCGAGCTGGCCAAGGAAGCGGGTGCCAAGCGCGCCATTCCGCTGGCCGTCAGCGCACCGTCGCACTGTGCCCTGATGCAGCCGGCAGCCGATGCGCTGGCCGAGCGATTGAAGGATGTCAGCATCCAGGCGCCAAGCATTCCAGTCATCCACAATGTGGATGTGGCGGAACACGCTGATGCGGACGGCATTCGCGCCGCGCTGGTAGCCCAGCTCCACAGCCCGGTTCGCTGGGTGGAGACGGTACAGGCCATGTCGGCCCGGGGAGTCACGGGCCTGGTCGAATGTGGTCCGGGCAAGGTGCTGGCCGGCCTCAATCGCCGCATCGAGCGTGGCATGGATGTGGTCGCACTGATCGATTCGGATTCGCTGGCCAAGGCCATCGAAGCCACTAGCTGAAACAACGGGGAAAGAACATGAGCCTTAACGGAGAAATCGCTATCGTCACCGGCGCCTCGCGCGGCATTGGCAAATCGATTGCCGAAGCGCTGGGCAAAGCGGGCGCCACGGTCGTCGGCACGGCGACCAGCGACAAGGGTGCCGCCGGCATCGACGAGCACTTCAAGTCGGCGGGTATCGAGGGCGGTGGCCTGGTGCTGAATGTCAGCGAAGCGGATTCCATTGCCGAGTTCCTGAAAGCGGCGACCGAGAAGTTCGGCACGCCGACCATCCTGGTCAACAATGCCGGCATCACGCGCGACAACCTGCTGATGCGCATGAAGGACGACGAGTGGGACGCGGTCATCCAGACCAACCTCAGCTCGATTTTCCGCCTGTCGAAGGGTGTGATGCGCGGCATGATGAAGGCGAAGAAGGGCCGGATCATCAATATCGCTTCCGTGGTGGGCCTGATCGGCAACCCCGGGCAGGCCAATTACTGCGCCGCCAAGGCGGGCATCGTCGGCTTCACCAAGTCCATGGCCCGCGAGATCGGTTCGCGTGGCATCACGGTCAATGTGGTGGCGCCGGGCTTCATCGATACCGACATGACCAAGGAATTGCCGGAAGAGTCGCGCAAGGCCATGCTGTCGCAGGTGCCGTTGGAGCGCCTTGGCAGCCCGGATGACATCGCCCAGGCGGTGCTGTTCCTGGCGGGACCGGGCGCCGGCTACATCACGGGCGAGACCATCAACGTCAATGGTGGCATGTACATGCCGTAACAGGCAGGATGGGGCCTTGGAAGCACTGATTTCCTTTCAAATCAAGGCCCCGGGAAGATTCAAACGGCCGTTTGTGGCATGGCCGGAACCTTTTCACTACAATACCCGCCGCAGTGGTGTTGCAACCCGTTTTTCCGCAGCGCCGTGGGGTAAACATTGGAGGACTGACAAGTCATGAGCAGCGTTGAAGAACGTGTTAAGAAGATCGTCATCGAACAGCTGGGCGTCAAGGAAGAAGAAGTAAAGCCGGAAGCTTCCTTCGTCGACGACCTGGGTGCGGATTCGCTGGACACCGTTGAACTGGTGATGGCACTGGAAGAGGAATTCGAATGCGAAATTCCTGACGAAGATGCCGAGAAGATCACGACGGTGAAGCAGGCAAACGATTACATCAACGAGCACCTCGGCGACAATTGATCGCGCTGCGTGTGAATTGATGCCGTTGTCGCTTCGGCGGCAACGGCTTTGCCTTTTCTGGCGTTTGTAAAAATTCTGACAAATCCTTTTCGAGGTGCAACGTGTCGAAGCGTCGTGTCGTCGTTACAGGCCTGGGTATCGTCTCGCCGGTGGGCAATTCGGTGGATGCAGCCTGGGAGAACATCAAGGCCGGGAACAGCGGCATCGGGCCGATCACGCTGTTCGACCCGTCGAACTACCCGACCCGCATTGCCGGTGAAGTCCGGGACTTCGACATTGGCGAATACCTTTCGCCGAAAGAAGCGCGACGCATGGATGCCTTCATCCATTACGGCATGGCAGCCTCGATACAGGCAGTCAGGGATTCCGGTTTCGAAGTCACCGAAGACAACGCGCACCGCATCGGTGCCATCGTCGGTGCGGGCATCGGTGGTCTCGAATCCATCGAGCAGAATTCGCTGCTGATCGAAAAGCACGATGGTCCGAAGAAGGTATCGCCGTTCTTCGTGCCAGGCAGCATCATCAATATGATCTCCGGCAACCTGTCGATCATGTATGGCCTGCGCGGTCCGAACCTTTCCGTTGTCACTGCCTGCACCACGGCGACCCACAGCATTGGCCTTGCCGCGCGCACGATCGCCTACGGCGATGCCGATATCATGGTCGCCGGTGGCGCCGAGCATGCGACCACGACGCTGGGCATTGGCGGCTTCTGTGCCGCGCGTGCACTGTCGACCCGCAATGACGAACCCGAGAAGGCATCGCGTCCCTGGGACAAGGATCGTGACGGCTTCGTGCTGTCTGACGGTGCGGGCGTGCTGATCATGGAAGAGTACGAACATGCCAAGGCGCGCGGTGCGAAGATCTATTGCGAACTCGTCGGCTTCGGCATGAGCGGCGATGCGCATCACATCACCTCGCCACCGGATGACGGTGAAGGTGCGCGCCAGTGCATGAGCAATGCCATGGCGGATGCCGGCATCAAGCCGGAAGACGTGGATTACATCAATGCCCACGGCACCTCGACGCAGGTTGGCGACAAGGGTGAAACCATCGCGATTCGCCGCGCTTTCGGTTCGCACGCCGACAAGCTGGCCGTCAGCTCGACCAAGTCGATGACCGGTCACCTGCTGGGTGCAGCGGGTGGTGTCGAAGCGGTGTTCTCTGCGCTTGCGGTTCGCGACAACATCGCTCCGCCGACCATCAACCTCGACAATCCCGACGAGGGTTGCGACCTGGACTACGTGCCGGGTTCCGCACGCGAGATGAACATCGATATCGCCATGTCGAATTCCTTCGGATTCGGGGGCACCAACGGCACCCTGATTTTCCGCAAGGTCTGACGCGACGCGTCGGCAGGCGGGCGTGAGCAAGCCTCGCTTCAAGATCGAACAGCTGCCTGCGATGCCGGACCTCTTGGCATTGCAGGCAGCCAGTCCCTCTCGCTACCCGCATCTCCTGCAAAGCACGGCGGTCGACGGCCAGCAAGGTCGTTACGACATCCTGTTCGCCTTTCCCGCCGAGTCCCTGGTGCTCGACAGGCACTGGCAGCTGAGCGGCCCGCATTCGGATGCCGGCAGTTTCCTTTCCGCACTGGATGCATGGCAGGCAGAACTCGCTGTCGAGGGATCGGACGCTACAACCCTGCCTTTCGCGGGCGGCTGGTTCGTGTATCTCGGCTACGAGCTGGCAAAGGAAATCGAACCCAAGCTGCAACTGACGCCGCCGGACGACTTGCCGATCGCGGTTGCACAGCGCATCCCGGCGGCCATCATCATCGACCAGGTCGATGGGGCAACTTACTGCCTGGCCGAGGAAGGGCAAGAAGCCTTGCTGGACGAGATGCGACAGGATGTAGCGGGTGCGGCGGCCTTCGAGCCTTGCGGACTGGATATCGTCGGCCTGCGGGAAGAGGATCCGGCACGCTACCTCGCAGCCGTGAAGCGAACCATTCGTTACATCATCGATGGCGACATCTTCCAGGCGAACCTCTCGCGCTTGTGGGAGGCGGAACTGGGGAAGGATGTCAGGCACGCCGACATCTATGACCGCTTGCGCAAGGCAAACCCGGGGCCGTACAACGCGCTGGCAACGTTTGGCGCGCAGGCGATCATGTCGTCGTCACCGGAACGCCTGGTCGAGTCGCGGCGGGGCACGGTCCAGACCCGCCCGATTGCCGGCACGCGCCCGCGCGGTGCCGATGCCGATGAAGACGCGGCATTGACGCGCGAGCTGATCGGTCATCCGAAGGAGCGAGCGGAACACATCATGCTGATCGACCTGGAGCGTAACGATCTCGGCCGCATTGCCGAACCGGGCTCGGTCGAAGTCAACGAATTGATGGTGCTCGAGACCTACGCCCATGTGCATCACATTGTTTCCAACGTGCGGGCACGACTGCGCGCAGGTGTGACGCCGGGTGAAACGATTGCAGCGACCTTCCCCGGCGGCACCATAACCGGTTGCCCCAAGGTGCGCTGCATGGAGATCATCAGTGAACTGGAGCAGGGTGCGCGCAGTGCCTACACCGGCTCGCTGGGTTACCTGAATCGCGATGGCAGCCTCGACCTGAACATATTGATTCGCACCATGATCCGTGACGAGCGCAAGATCCGGTTTCGGGCCGGCGGTGGTACGGTCTTCGATTCCATACCGGAAAACGAACTGGAAGAGACACGGGCCAAGGCAAAAGGCCTGGTGCGTGCATTGACGGGTGAAACGGGATGAAGCTTACGGGTGATGTCAGCGAGTTCGATCGCGGCCTGCTGTACGGTGACGGCGTGTTCGAAACCATGCGCGTGGTCAATGGCGGGCTGCCCTTGCTCGAGCGGCACCTGGCACGCCTTGAAGGCAGTCTTGCTGTACTTGGCGTGCCCGTGCCCGACCGGCCCGCGCTGGCCAGTGCGCTGCTGGAGGCGGCTGCCGAACAGCAGGAAGGCATTCTCAAGCTCATCGTGAGCCGGGGCGTTGGTGGTCGTGGTTATGCGGCGCCGCCTGATGTTGCGCCGACCGTTCGCGTGCAGTCTTTCCCCTTGCCGGAATGGCCCGCCTCGCACACCGAGCAAGGTGTTGCCGTCGTGGTGAGCAGGATGCGCCTGCCAACCGACGATCCACTGGCTGGAATCAAGACGCTGAATCGATTGCCGCAGGTGCTGGCGGCAACCGAACTGGAGGGTACCGGTGCGGCCGAGGCTCTGATGCGCGACGGCCAAGGCCGCATCATCGAAGGAACGCGCAGCAACGTGTTCTATCGAATCGATGGCATCTGGTACACGCCGCCGGTGTCGGCGGGCGTGGACGGGGTGATGCGACAGCTGTTGCTCGACGAGGCGCCTGTCGAGATCGGCCAGCGCCACCTGCCTGACGAGGAGCTTGCCGAAGTGGATGCCATGTTCCTGTGCAACAGCGTGTTCGGTATCTGGCCGGTCGCGCGGCTGGTCGACCGCGAGCTTGCATCAGTTACAATGATCTCCGGTTTCTCCGACGTCGTCGCACGTCGACTTTCAGGCGCTGCCAGGGAATGACATGTTGAAGCGTATTGGCATTTACGGAATCCTCGTTGGCCTGGTGATCATCGCGTCGGCCAGTGCCTATGTCTGGCATTTCTGGCAGGAGCAGCCACTCGCGTTCGATGAACCGGTCACCATCACTGTCGAACCCGGCGCCAGCCTGGGCAGGGTGGCCGCGCGCCTGGAAGGCGAGGGCATCGTCGCGTCGGCGCTGGAGCTGCGGCTGCTGGCAAGGATCGAGAACAAGGCCCATGCCATCAAGGCAGGCGAGTACCGCGTGGAGCCCGGCATCACCCTGGCTGGCTTGCTGGACAAGCTGGTTGCGGGTGACGTGGTGCAATACGAGTTCACCATCGTCGAGGGCATGAACTGGCGTGAACTGAGAGCGAAGCTCCTGGCGGAGCCTGCGCTGGTCGACACGATTTCCGGCATGAGTGATGCCGAGGTCATGGCGGCATTGGGCGAGTCGGAACTGCATCCTGAGGGGCAGTTCCTGCCGGAAACCTACCGCTTCACGCGGGGCACGACCGACCTGGAGTTTCTCGCACGTGCCCACGAGGATCTGCAAACTGCACTGGCGACTGCCTGGGATGAACGGGTCGACGGTATCCCGCTGGACTCGCCGTACGAGGCGTTGATACTTGCCTCGATCATTGAAAAGGAAACCGGTATACCGTCCGAACGGCGCGAAATCGCCGGCGTGTTCACGCGTCGACTGATCAAGGGCATGCGGCTGCAGACCGATCCGACCGTGATCTATGGTCTTGGCGAGGACTATACCGGCGACATTCGCTATCGCGACCTTCGAACCGACACGCCCTACAACACCTACACTCGTGGCGGCCTCCCGCCCACGCCGATCGCCATGGCCGGTGTGGCGGCGATCGAAGCGGCGGTCGATCCGGCCGAAGGCAAGACGCTGTATTTCGTTGCCACCGGCGATGGCGGTCACGTGTTTTCGGAAACGCTCGACGAACACAATCGCCATGTTCGGCGGTACCAGATGACACGGCGTCCTCTTGACGAGGACCGTGGAGATGGCGAATGAGGGGACTGTTCATCACGCTGGAAGGTGTCGAGGGCGTCGGCAAGTCCACCCAGCTGGCCCGCATCGAACAGCGACTTCAGGCGGCGGGCAGGGAGCTGGTCATGACCCGCGAACCTGGCGGGACACCCTTTGCCGAGGCGATTCGCGAGCTGTTGCTCGCACCGCGCGAAGCACGGGTCACCCCTGATGCCGAGCTGCTGCTGATGTTCGCTGCGCGTGCCGCCCACCTGGAAGAAGTGATCAGGCCTGCGGTGGACCGCGGCGCCTGGGTTGTGAGTGATCGCTTTACGGATGCGACCTTTGCCTACCAGGGCGGCGGCCGTGGCCTGTCGCTCGATCGTATCGCGGAGCTCGAGCGCTGGGTGCAGGGTGATTTTCGTCCCGACGCCACCGTCCTGCTGGATGCGCCAGTGGAGGTTGGCCTGGCCCGGGCAACCGAACGTGGCGAGGCGGATCGTTTCGAACAGGAAGCAGCGGACTTCTTCAAGGCTGTACGTCAGGTCTATCTCGATCGTGCCGCTGCCGAACCAGGGCGATTCCATGTCGTGGATGCGACCGGCGATGTGGAGACCGTGGGGCAGGCAGTCGACAGGATCGTTGATGAGTTGCTGGAGCGGTTCTCGTGAGCCTGGAAGCTGGTGGTGCACCTTACCCCTGGCTTGAGGGTACCTGGCGGACGCTCCTGAAGCTGGTGGCCGAGCAACGTCTCCCGCATGCCCTGTTGCTGACCGGCACCAGCGGTGTCGGCAAGCAGGCGCTGGCGGAAGCCTTTGCGCAATACCTGGCCTGCCGTGACCGCGGGGAGCAGGGCGCTTGTGGGCAATGCTCTGCCTGCCAGCAATTCCTTGCCGGCTCCTGGCCCGATTTTCACCAAGTGACCATGCTGGTCAATGAAAAGACCGGCAAGCTGAAGAAACAGATTGGCGTGGACCAGGTTCGCGAGCTGGCGGCGGAGATCGGCATGACCGCGCAACAGGGAGGCTGGAAGACGGTGCTCCTGCAGCCCGCCGATGCGATGACGGTGAACGCGGCCAACAGCCTGCTGAAAACCCTGGAAGAGCCGCCCGATAACAGTTTGCTGATGCTGGTGACCTCGCGGCCAGCCAGTCTCTTGCCGACCATCCGGAGCCGGTGCCAGCAATTGAAGCTGGCAGGGCCGAGTGCAGAGGAGGGTGAGGCCTGGCTGAAGGCGCAAGACGTGAAACTGCCGGGTCCAGCCCTGGCGCAGGCTGGCGGAGCGCCACTCGCGGCCCTGGAGCTCGCCAAGGACGAGTTCCTGGCGGAGCGTGCCGGACTGCTCAAGACGCTGGTGGACCTCAACCACGGAGCGCGCAGTGTTCCCAGTGCGGCTGCCGAATTCGACAAGATCGGTGCCGCGAACGTGCTCAAGTGGCTGGATTCGCTACTCGAAGACCTGATTCGTGCCAACCAGCTGGGTGTGACGGAGACCGGCAGCAGCGGCGGTTGGCGCAACCCGGATCTGCTTAAGTCCTTGAAAAGCCTAGCAGAAGGCTTACACTTGGAGTCAATGCACCGTTTTCGCCAGGCCGTGCGCCAGGCGGTCCGATTGGAAGAGCGGAGCAACGTCGTGCCACTGCAGCTGCTGGAAAGCCTGCTGGTGGCATGGGCCAGGCGGCTCGATACGCGAACCGTCGATCAATTGCTGGAAGGATAGGGAACCATGGCAACGCCATCACCGCGGCAAGGCATCCTCACACTGACCATCAAGGACAAGAGCGCCTTGTACGTCGCCTACATGCCGTTCGTGAAGAACGGGGGCCTGTTCATTCCGACCAGCAAGCCGTACCGGCTCGGTGACGAGGTTTTCATGCTGCTGACGCTGATGGACCAGACCGAGCGACTGCCGGTGGCAGGTCGTATCGTCTGGGTGACCCCGCGTGGTGCACAGGGCAAGCGTGCTGCGGGGATCGGCGTGCAGTTCTCGGAGCAGGACAACGGCCAGACCCAGAAGAAGATCGAAACCTACCTGGCAGGCGCCCTGGGCGCAGATCGTCCGACCCATACGATGTAAGTCGACTCCCTTTTCGAACGCGAGCCCGACGTGCTGCACGCCGGGCTTTTTCATTTCCGATTGCCGAGGTTCACATGAAGTTCTTTGATACCCACTGCCACCTGGACATGCTCGAGCCGG
>JAWWBS010000002.1 GCA_033720895.1 Gammaproteobacteria bacterium | reverse complement strand
TTGTCCTACATGAACAGCCTGGGACTGATCGACCTCACGACGAGTCAGAAGGTCATTGGCGTTGTCCTTGCCTCGCTGACCTGCGGTGGCTTCTATTTCCTCATTGCGACCGACCTGAACCTGAAATTTCCCGAACCCAGCCTGACCTTTCCGCAGGTACTGGCGGCAAGCACCTGGTCCTTGCTGATCGCCTGGAACGTGGAGCAGGAAGCACGCATGTTGCCGGTCGTGTGGCTGCTGCTGGCCTTCCTGTTCGGTGTGTACACCTTGCGGACCCGCCAATACCTGTTGATAAGTGGTGTGACCTTGCTGGGTTACCTGGCGCTGGTTTACGAGATATACCAGGAGTCGAATGGCGGGCTGGCCTACGAGGTCGAGCTGCTGCACTGGCTGATCCTGGCAACAGGCCTGTTCTGGATGAGCCTGGTCGGGGGTTACGTGTCCATGCTTCGCCGTCGCCTGGCGGAAAGCAAGCGCGAGCTGAGCGAGTTTGCCTTCCTCGACCCGCTGACTGGCGTGGACAATCGCCGCCAGGTGTTCCGGGAGCTGGAGCGCGAGCTCTCCCGTATCCGGCGAGGCAATGCCAAGGCGCTTTGCCTGGCCATGGTGGACCTGGATCACTTCAAGGAGATCAATGACAAGCACGGACACCTGGTCGGTGATGGCTGCCTGCAACGGGTCGCCGAGAAGCTCAGTGAAAGCCTGCGCCTGACTGACATCGTCGGTCGCTATGGCGGCGAGGAGTTCCTGGCAGTGATGCCGGATACCGGCCTGGCGGGCGCGCAGATCGCGCTGGAGCGCTTGCGCGATGGCATCGCGAACATCGATGACCTGCCACAGGGTGCGCAGGTGACCGTGTCCATTGGCGTTGCGGAGTATCGCGAGGGCGACACCATCGAGGGCTTGTTGCAACGCTGCGATGAAGCGCTCTACCAGGCCAAGTCCGACGGCAGGAACTGCTTGCGGAGCGCCCACTAGAGGCGGCGCGGTGTTTCTGCCTTAATGCGATATTTGTCCTGCCGATAGTTTTCTTTCTTCGTATTGATGAGATTTATACAAGCTATAGGCTGACCGAATTGCTCCCCGACCGGGTCGCGAATGATTATCAAGACATCATTCGTTGCATCATCGAGAAGGGGGAACCATGGATAGCGGTGCGATTGCCTGGATGCTTGTCAGCTGTGCGCTGGTCCTGTTGATGACGCCGGGTCTCGCGTTCTTTTACGCGGGCCTGGTGCGTGAGCGGGAAGTCATCAACACGATGAAAATGTCTTTCATTGCGCTCGGTTTCATATCGGTGGAGTGGGCGCTGCTCGGCTACTCGCTGGTCTTTTCCGAGAACAACGCCCTGATCGGCGGGCTGGGTTTCGTCGCGCTGAACAATGTCACGACGGCGCCGAACCCGGATTTCTCCAGCGACATTCCGCATCTCCTGTTCATGGCCTTCCAGATGATGTTCGCCATCATCACGCCAGCGCTGATTTCCGGCGCGGTGGTGGGACGCATGAAGTTCAAGTCCTACCTGCTGTTCATCGTTGCCTGGGCGATCCTCGTCTATAACCCGATAGCGCACTGGGTCTGGGGTCCGGGTGGCTGGATTGGCGAAATGGGTGCGCTGGATTTCGCGGGTGGCACGGTCGTGCACATCAGCGCGGGTGTGGCGGCACTCGTAGCGGCACTGGTCATCGGCCCGCGGCATGATGGCGAATCCGATCACCTGCCGCATAACGTGCCCTTCGTGGTGCTGGGCGCTTCGCTGTTGTGGTTTGGCTGGTTCGGCTTCAATGCCGGTTCGGCGCTGGCAGCAGACGGCACGGCCGTGCTGGCGCTGGTGACCACCATGCTCGCCACGGGTGCAGCGGTCGTGGCCTGGGTGCTGCTGGAAATGTTCGATCGGGGCAAGCCGACGGCAACCGGCACTTCCATTGCGGCGGTGGTCGGGCTTGTGACCATCACCCCGGCGGCGGGCTTCGTGCTGCCGGGCGGCGCGATGTTGATGGGCCTCGCAGGCGCCGTGGCGAGCTACTACGCCCTGAAATACCTGGATCGCCTGCCGATGGACGACACGCTGGACGTGTTCGCCTGCCACGGCGTGGGCGGCATCGTGGGTTCCATCCTGACGGGCGTGTTTGCCAGCGCCCAGGCGGGCGGCGTGGATGGCCTGTTGTATGGCAATGCGGACCTGATGATGCCGCAGGTCGTGGGCGTGCTGGTGGTGATCCTGTTCACGGCGGTGATGACGGCCGCCATCCTGTACGCCATCAAGGCGATGTTCGGCCTGCGCTCGGCGGATGATACGGGCGAGTTCGGCATCGACCATGCCGAGCATGACGAGCGTGCGTACGCCTATGCCCCTGTCAGTAGCAAGGACCAGCCGGACTTTCGCGGGCATTGATTTAAAAGCCTGGTCCCGGAAAGAAAAAAGCCCGTGAGTTTCCTCACGGGCTTTTCTTGTCTGGTGCCGAGGAGAGGACTTGAACCTCCACTGGGTTACCCCAACTAGCACCTGAAGCTAGCGCGTCTACCAATTCCGCCACCTCGGCTTTCCGTCTGGCCGCCGGGCTGAGGCCGGCATTCCTTCAGGAGAGGGCGCATTTTACCGAGTGCGGCGAAGTTGTCAATGCGCTGTCATAAATCGGGCAAAACCCCCACAATGGGGGGATGACAAAGAAAAAAGACCCCAACGCCCGGCGCGAAGCCGAGAAATACGCCCAACCCATCCAGAGCCGCGAATTCATCCTCGACCTGCTCGAGGATATCGGCCGCCCGGTACCACAGGATGAGCTCGAACAGCGGTTGAACCTGAAGTCAGACGACGACCAGGAGGCCTTGCGCCGCCGCCTGCGGGCGATGGTGCGCGACGGCCAGGTCGTCCAGAACCGCCGCGGTGGCTATGGCATTGCCCGCCGCATGGGCGTCATTGCCGGCCGCGTGCAGGCCCACAAGGACGGCTTCGGCTTCCTTATCCCGGACGAGGGCAAGGACGATATCTTCCTGTCGCCGCGCCAGATGGCCAGCATCCTGCACGGTGACCGCGTCTCCGTGCGCATCTCCGGCGAAGACAACCGCGGCCGCCTGGAAGGCAGCGTGGTGGACATCCTGGAGCGCAACACCAAGCGCCTGGTGGGCCGCTTCTTCAAGGAATCCGGCGTGCAGTACATGGTGCCGGACAATTCCCGCTTCAATCATGAAGTGATCATTCCCGAGGGCAAGGCGGGCTCCGCCAAGCCGGGCCAGATCGTGCTGGTCGACATCCTCGAGTACCCGACCAAGAAGACCCAGCCGGTGGGCGAGGTCTACCAGGTTCTGGGCGAACATCGCGCTGCCGGCATGGAAGTCGAGATCGCGATCCATTCCTTCGGCCTGCCCAGCGAATTCCCGGAGCCGGTGAAGGCCGAGGCGAAGACTTTCGGCGAGGAAGTGGCCGAGAAGGCCAAGCAGGGCCGCGAGGATTTCCGCGAGCTGGATTTCGTCACCATCGACGGCGAGGACGCACGCGATTTCGATGACGCCGTGTTCTGCGAGGAAACGGCCAAGGGCTGGCGCCTGATCGTCGCCATCGCCGACGTGGCGCATTACGTGCAGCCGGGTTCGCCGCTGGACCAGGAAGCCGAGACCCGCGGCACCTCCGTGTATTTCCCGGACTGGGTCATCCCCATGCTGCCGGAAGAGCTTTCCAATGGATTGTGTTCGCTGAACCCGGACGTGGACCGCCTGACCATGGCCTGCGAAATGCTGGTCGACAAGGACGGCAAGGTTGGCCGCGCGAAATTCTTCAATGCACTGATTCGCTCGCACAAGCGCCTGACCTACACCCAGGTCGGCAAGCTGCTGGACGACGGCGATCCCAAGATGCACCAGTCGCTGGGCCGCTTCGTGCCGCGCCTGCAGGCGCTGCATGATCTCTACAAGGCCTTCGCGAGCGCGCGCAAGCGCCGTGGCGCCATCGATTTCGAATCGGTGGAAACCAAGATCGTGTTCGATGCCGATCGCAAGATCGAGGACATTGTCGAAGTGCAGCGCAATGTCGCGCACAAGATCATCGAGGAATGCATGATTGCGGCGAACGTGCAGGCCGCGAAGTTCCTGGACAAGAACGGCATTCCGACGCTGTACCGCGTGCACGAGAAGCCGCCGGCCGATGCGCTGGAGAAGCTTCGCATGTTCCTCGGCCCGCTGGGTCTCCAGCTGGGTGGTGGCGACAGCCCGAGCGCCAAGGACTATTCCAAGCTGATTGCCAACATCCAGGACCGCCCGGACAAGAGCCTGATCGAGACGGTATTGCTGCGTTCCATGTCGCAGGCGGTGTACCAGCCGGAGCTGAACGGTCATTTCGGCCTGGGGCTGGATCACTACGCGCATTTCACCTCGCCAATCCGCCGCTACCCGGACTTGCTGGTGCATCGTGGCATCAAGCACATCCTGGCCGGCAAGCCCGCGCATGAATTCCCGTACGACAACAAGCGCATGGAAAATCTCGGCACGCATTGCTCCATGGTCGAGCGCCGTGCCGATGACGCGACCCGCGATGCGGTGTCCTGGCTGAAGTGCGATTACATGAAGGATCGCATCGGCGACGAGTTCGATGGCCTGATCATCGGCGTGACGTCGTTCGGCCTGTTTGTCGAGATCAAGGGCATGCATGTCGAGGGCCTGGTGCACGTCACCACGCTGGAAAACGATTACTACCAGTTCGATCCGACCATGCATCGCCTGGTCGGCGAGCGCGGTGGCCTGGAGTTCCGCCTGGCGGATCCGCTGCGTGTGCGTGTGGCGCGGGTCGACCCGGACGAGCGCAAGATCGATTTCGAACCGATCATCGATGCCGATGAGGTGCGCGCCCGACGCAAGGCGCGTGGCAGCAAGCCGATTGCCAAGCCTTCCGGTCGCGACGATCGGGGTGGCAAGAAGAAGGGCGGCGCCAAGGGCAAGAAAAAAGACAAGCAGGGCGACAAGAAGAAGTCACGTCGCCGCCGGCGCAAGTAAGAGGCTGAAGATTTGAGCGCGGAACGCATTTTTGGAATACATGCCGTGATCTCGGCGCTGGAAGCCGGTCGTGCCTGCAGGGCTCTGTGGGTGCTGGATGGACGGCGCGACAAGCGCCTTAACGCCGTGCTGAATGCCGCATCCGCGCAGAACGTTGATGCCGTCCGTGTCGCACGCCGTGAACTCGACAAGCTGGCCGGAGAAAATAATCGTCACCAGGGCGTGATTGGCGAATTCGAGGCGGCGGCTGCGCCCAGCTTCGACGCGCTGGAAGACCTGCTGGACGGACTCGAGGAGCCGGCTTTCCTGCTGGTGCTCGATGGCGTGCAGGATCCGCACAACCTCGGCGCCTGCCTGCGCACGGCCGATGCCGCCGGGGTGCATGCCGTGATCGTGCCCAAGGACAACGCCGTGGGCGTCAATGCCACGGTGCGCAAGGTGGCCGCCGGCGCGGCCGAGCGCGTGCCGGTCTATCCGGTGACCAACCTGGCGCGCACCCTGCGGGACCTGAAGGACCGTGGTATCTGGCTGGTCGGCCTGGCTGGCGAGGCCGAGCAGGAGCTGTATGCTGTTGATTTGAAAGGCGGTTTGGGAATTGTCATGGGCGCCGAAGGCGAGGGCATGCGCCGCCTGACCCGCGAAACCTGCGATCACCTGGCGCGCCTGCCGATGGTCGGTGGGGTCGAGAGCCTGAATGTCTCGGTCGCGACTGGCGTGACGCTGTACGAAGCGCTCCGGCAAAGGCGCAGTTAAACGCCCGCCAGGGCCGGTTTCGGCTTGCATAAGTCCTTGTTATTCGGCTAATATCCCGCGCTTGCGTTCTGCGAGGTGGGCAAAAATCCCCCGTAACGCGCTCCTTGCTCCACCGGGTTGTCCGGGGGGCTGTTTAATCCGTAAGGAGATTACAATGCGTCACTTTGAAATCGTGTTCCTGGTCCACCCGGATCAGAGCGAGCAGGTTCCTGCCATGGTCGATCGCTACAAGGCGATGGTCGAAGCAGGTGAAGGCAAGGTCCACCGTCTCGAAGACTGGGGCCGTCGCCAGCTCGCATACCCCATCAACAAGATTCATAAAGCACACTACATCCTGATGAATGTGGAGTGCGGTGCCGACGTGGTCGAAGAAATTGAAAGTGCTTTCAAGTTCAACGACGCCGTCCTGCGCCACATGACTCTCCGCCGTGAAGAAGCCGAAACCGATCCGTCTCCGCTGGCCAAGCGTGAAGACGAGCGTGACGATGATCGCGACGACCGTCGTGATGACCGCGACAGCGATCGCAACGAGTCGCGCAACGATTCGGACGACAACAAGGCTGACAGCGACTCGAGCGATGACTCGAACGACGCTGACAGCGAAGAATCTGCAGCCTGAGCTGCATAGCGAATTAGGAGAGAGACATGTCGAAGTTTTTCCGTCGTCGCAAGTTCTGCCGCTTCACCGCCGAAGGCGTGAAGGAAATCGATTACAAGGATCTGACGACCCTTAAGCAGTACATCACCGAGACCGGCAAGATCGTTCCGAGCCGCATTACCGGCACGCGTCCGTTCTACCAGCGTCAGCTGGCTGTTGCCGTGAAGCGTGCGCGCTTCCTGGCACTGCTGCCGTACTCGGATCAGCATTAATTGTTGTGACGCCGGCCGCCCGGGGTGCCCGGGTCGGCTGGTGGCTTGATTGCCATGCAGAGACTTCTGCTCTGGCTGAGTGAGAGCCCGCTGAGAAGCGGGTGGGCGGTCGCCGCCCTCGCGCTGACAAGGGTGCTGGATATTTTCGGCGCTGCCTTGCTGGCGATGATCTCGATGCGCAAGGGCCTCTGGGCCGGCGTGCAGGTGGCCTTGCCAGCCTTGCTGCTGATTGTCGGCTTTGCCGTGATCACCGGCAGGCTGGAATTGATTGGCCAGGTTGCCGCCTTGTGGCTGCCCCTGCTGCTGCTGGGAGAAATCCTGCGCCGCACGGGGTCATTGCCACTGGCCATGCAGGCGCTTGTGGCCATGGTCGGCGCTGCGGGTGCCGGTTGGCTGTTGATGGCCGATGCGCCACTCGAGGCGATGCGCCAGCTGGTGGAGGACGTCGTCTTGCCGACCCTGGCGCAAATGCGCGATGGTCGCGAGCTGACCGCCGCGGAAGTGGCGGACATGGCGAGGGTAATGCCGGCCATGCTGGCGGCCTCGGCCACCCTGAGCATCGCACTGGCCTTGTTGCTGGCGCGTTTCTGGCAGGCGGTGGCATGGAATCCCGGCGGTTTTGGCCAGGATTTCAGGGCCTTCAGGATGGGGCGACCCTATGCCATGCTCGCGGGCCTGGCGTTGGGTGTTTCGGCCTACTGGCCGGATGCCTTTGCCAACCTGGTCGGGCTGGTGATGGCGGTGCCCCTGTTGTTGCAGGGTTTTGCCTTGCTGCATGGCGCAGTCAAGCTGCTGAAATTGAATGTTGCGGTACTCTGGCTGGTGTATTTGCTCAGCCTGCCGCTGACGGGGCTGGTGGTCCTGGTCATGGTGACCATCGGCGCCCTGGATAACTGGACCGACCTGCGAACGCGACTGGCGTCTCGACGGGGCGGTGAATGAATGCAATCTGTAAACACGGGTGAATGACGATGGAAGTAATTCTGCTGACCAAGGTCGACAACCTCGGCAACCTGGGTGACAAGGTCACCGTCAAGCCGGGCTATGGCCGCAATTACCTGCTGCCGCAGGGTCTCGCCAAGCCGGCAACGCCGGAAAATGTTGCCGAGTTCGAGGCGCGTCGCGCCGAACTGGAGAAGCAGCTGGCTGAAGAGCTGGCCGCTGCCCAGGCTCGTGCTGACAAGCTCGAAGGCATGAGCGTGGAGATCACCTCCAAGGCTGGCTCGGAAGGCAAGCTGTTCGGTTCGATCGGTACGGTCGACATCGCCGATGCGGTCACCAAGGCTGGCGTCGAGCTGGAGCGCAAGGAAGTGCGCATGCCGGAAGGCCCGCTGCGCATGGCCGGCGAGCATGAGATCGAGATCCACCTGCACTCCGACGTCAATGCGACCATCAAGGTCGTGATCGTCGGCGAGGAGTGATTCTCGCTTGAGTCGAGGGAGCCGCCGGATTCCGGCGGGCTCGCAAGATGTGAAAAAGGCCGGTCCGGGCGGATCGGCCTTTTTTGTTGTTTTCCACCAGTTATCCACAGGCTCTGCCATTCTCCCCGGGGGCGCTTGGCGGTAGGATAAATGGTCGGTTTCTAGGGGGATTCCATGGCCAATGCCATCACCAGTGTCGAGCAAGGCCGCTCGACAGACCAGCTGAAAGTACCGCCACACTCTGTCGAGGCCGAGCAGTCCGTCATCGGCGGGCTGATGCTGGACAATTCCAGCTGGGACCAGATTGCCGACCGGCTCGGCGCGCATGATTTCTACCGCCATGATCACCGATTGATTTTTGGTGCCATTGCCGCGCTGCGCGAAGCAGACAAGCCGGCCGATGCCATTACTGTCAGCGAGCAGCTGGAGCAGTCCGGCAAGCTCGAAGAGGCGGGGGGCATGGCCTACATTGGCGCCCTTGCAAAGGACGCGCCAGGTTCGGCCAATGTCCGTCACTATGCCGATATCGTGCGCGAGCGCTCTGTGTTGCGGCAGCTGATCCGGACGGGTAACGAGATTGCCTCCACGGCTCACACGCCGGAAGGGCGCACGCCGGCCGAGATCCTGGAGTTTGCCGAGCAGCGTGTTTTCGAAATTGCCGAGAAGGGAACGCGCGCGCAGCAGGGGTTTACCGGCATACGCAAGCTGCTGACCAAGGCGGTCGACCGCATCGACGAGCTGTTCAATTCCGACAGCCACATCACGGGCATCCCGACCGGCCTGACCAGTTTCGATGAGAAGACAGCCGGGCTTCAGCCTGGCGACCTGGTCATCGTTGCGGGTCGCCCCTCCATGGGCAAGACCTCTTTCGCAATGAACATGGTCGAGCACGCTGCCATCCGCGAAAAGGTGCCGGTTGCGGTGTTCTCGATGGAAATGCCAGGCGACCAGCTGGCCTTGCGAATGATTTCCTCGCTGGGTCGCATCAACCAGGGCAAGGTGCGCACCGGCAAGCTGGATGAAGAAGATTGGCCGCGGATCACCTCGGCCGTGACACTGATGTCCGAGGCGCCGATCTTCATTGACGACACGCCGGCACTCACGCCCACGGAAATGCGCGCCCGCGCGCGTCGCCTGAAGCGCGAGCACGGCCTTGGCATGATCGTGGTCGACTACCTGCAGCTGATGCAGGTCGCGGGGACCAAGGAAAACCGTGCGACCGAAATTTCCGAAATTTCACGCGGCCTGAAAGCGCTCGCCAAGGAACTCAGCGTACCGGTGATCGCACTGTCGCAGCTGAACCGTGGCCTTGAGCAGCGCCCGGACAAGCGTCCGATCATGTCTGACCTGCGCGAATCGGGCGCCATCGAGCAGGACGCCGACTTGATCGTCTTCATCTATCGCGACGAGGTTTACAACGAGGAAAGCCCGTTCAAGGGTACGGCCGAGGTCATCATCGGCAAGCAGCGTAACGGCCCGATCGGCATGGTGCGCGCCGCCTTCCTTGGCCAGTTCACCCGGTTTGAAAACCTTGCCAGCGATGCCTTCATGGGGGACGCACCGGACGCATGACCAGGGCAACCAGCGCGGTCATCGATCTCGATGCGCTCCGCCACAATTTCCAGGTATTGAGCCAGCGTGCCGATGGTGCGCGCGTCATGGCCGTGGTCAAGGCGAATGCCTATGGCCATGGTCTCGAAGCCGTGGTGCGTGCCTTGCCGGAAGCCGAACTCTTTGCCGTCGCGAGCCTTGATGAGGCTCGACGCATCCGTGCCGCCGGTGTCGATACGCCGGTGTTGCTGCTGGAGGGGGCTTTCGCCCCGGAAGAAATTTCCCTCGCGGCGGAAGCCGGCTTCGAACTGGTCGTCCACACGCAGCGCCAGCTTGCCTGGCTGGAAGCCTATTCCGGCTCGCGCCTGCCGATCTGGGTGAAGCTCGATACCGGAATGAACCGCCTCGGTTTCAAGCTGGATGAATTTCCTGCCGCGTGGCAGCGTGTTCTCGACTCGAATGCCGTTGCGGGCACGCCACGCCTGATGACCCATCTCGCCAAGGCCGATGACCTGGACGAGGCGGCAACCTCCGCCCAGATCGAACTGTTTCGCGAGGCCACCGAACACCTCGGTGGCGAGCTCAGCATCGCCAACTCCGCAGGCACCCTGGCCTTTCCCGCGTCGCACGCTGACTGGGTGCGTCCCGGCGTGTCACTGTATGGCGTCAGCCCGATCATCGACGAGAACGGCACGGAGCAGAACCTGCGGCCGGTGATGACCGTCTCGACCGAGCTGATCGCGGTCAAGCAGATGGCGGCCGGGGAAAGCATCGGTTATGGCGGCCGGTTCACGGCAGACAAGCCGAAGCGTTATGGCATCGCGGCTATCGGCTATGGCGATGGGTATCCGAGACACGCTGGCAACGGCACGCCGGTGCTGGTCAACGGCCAGCGCGTGCCGCTGATCGGCCGAGTCAGCATGGACATGATCGCCGTGGACCTGGACAGCCAGCCGGATGCACAGGAAGGTGATGAGGTGGTGCTCTGGGGTCGAGGCCTGCCCGTCGAGGAGATTGCTGTTGCCGCCGGCACGATTCCCTACGAGCTGCTGTGCGGGGTCACGCAGCGCGTCGATTTCACCCTGCAGGGCGAGTAGGGAAGCCAGGCCAGCTGGAAAAAGAAAAGCCGGGCATTGCCCGGCTTTCTCGTGTCTGTGCAATGGCAAAGATCAGATTTCGAAAAAGCCCATCTTCACGCCGGCCAGTTCGATAACGTCGTTGTGTGCCAGCTTCTTGCCTTCCTTGCCGACTTCCTGGTCGTTGACGGTTGGTGGCTTGCCCGAATCACCCTCGACCGGCACAACGAAGAAACCATCGGCACGACGGGTGATGGCAGCAACCTGCACGCCAGGGCGACCCAGCGTGGTCAAGGCCTTGTTCAATTCCAGTTCCTTGCCGGCAAAGGCGCCGGACAGAACCTGCAGCTTGGCTTTCGGCAGACCCTTCTGGGCGTCCGGGTTGACCGGTGCGCCGCCGGCACCTTCGACTGCCTTGTTGACACTGTCGAGGCTCGGTCCACCGGACTTCGCTCCCGGACGGATGATCATCGTCTTTTCGAAATCATCCTCGTCGTCGTCATCGCCGCCGCCAACAGCGGACGCAGCTTCGTTGACGTACTTGAGAGCATGCTTGCCGATGGTGATGGTGTCGCCGTCCTGTAGGGCGTGCTTCTTGATCAGCTTGCCGTTGACGTAAGTGCCGTTGGTGCTGTTCAGGTCTTCCAGGAAGGAATCATTCAGGATGTTGATGATCAGCGCATGGTGTCCGCTGACGGCCATGTTGTCGACATGGATGTCATTGTCGGCGAGGCGGCCAATGGTGAACCGTTCCTTGTCCATCTCGTACTCGGCCAGTACGGCCCCGTCCAAACTCAGGATTAACTTTCCCATTTCCTGCCCTCAATACCGGTGATGTGTCAGGCGAACCAGTCCATGAATCGGTTGAAGAAGCCTTGTTTGTCCCCGTAAGACTTCAGCGCTTTGGTAAGCACCACGGAGACGTTGTCACGCCCGCCGTTATCATTTGCCATCCTGACCAACTGTTGAGCCGCTGTGTCAAGATTAGCACTAAAGGTGCTGATAGTTAAGTGAATATCCTCGTCCTCGACCATGTCGGAAAGGCCGTCGGAGCAGAGCAACTGGATCTCGCCCTGCAGCACGACGTCTTCCTGGACGTCCACCTTGACCGTGGGTTCGATACCCAGCGCCCGGGTGACCAGGTTCTTGTTCAGTGATTTCCGGGCCTCCTCGGGCGTGTAGAACCCCCGGGATACCAGTTCCTGCAGCAGGGAGTGATCGAGAGTGACCTGTTCGAATCGGTCCCCGCGGACCCGGTACAGGCGCGAATCGCCAACATGGGCGATCGAGACGCGATTGTCATAGTAGAGGCAGGTCACGACGGTGGTGCCCATGCCTTCGCACTGCGGATTGTCCTTGGCCGTGTTGTGGATCCGGGCATTGGCCGCTTCGACGGCCTTCCTCAGCAGCAGGGTCTCGGCGGCATAGCCGGACTCGCCGACCTTCTGTTTGCGCGCTGTTTTCAAGCCCTTGCTGACGGTTTCGGTAATGGTCTCGACGGCCATGGCGCTGGCGACTTCACCGGCCTTGTAACCGCCCATGCCGTCGGCGAGCACCACCAGGCCGATTTCGATCTCGGTGCCGATGGCGTCTTCGTTATGCGAGCGGACGCGTCCGGTATCGGTCAGGCCCACGAATTGGAGTTTTCCTTTGAAGCTCATGTCCCTATCCCTATCCGCGGGCAATCAGCCCGGCAACTGACCTGCACAGGCCCGGATCTCGGCGGCCATTTCGTTACCATTCTGGTAGCGGTTGTCGACATTCTTGTCGAGTGCCTTGTTGATAATAGCATCCAGGCAGGCCGGCAGGTCCGGTTGGACCAGGCTTACCGGTGCATGCTCTTCGTTGGTGATCTTGTACATCAGCGCAGCCATGGAGTCGGCCCGGAAGGGCAGTTGTCCTGACAGCAGCTGGTAGAAAGTCACGCCCAGCGAGAACAGGTCGGAGCGGCCATCGACCTTCTGGCCGGCGAGCTGCTCGGGCGACATGTAGGAGGGGGTGCCCAGCACCATGCCGGTCTTGGTCTTGGAGCTGTCGGTAATTCGGGCAATGCCGAAATCGGTCAGCTTCATCGACTTGTCTTCGGGGTTGTACATGATGTTCGCTGGCTTGATGTCGCGATGCACCACGCCATTGCTGTGCGCATAGGCCAGTGCTTCGGCAGCGTTGGCCATCATGTCGCAGACCTGCCTGGCCGGGAGCAGGTTGTCCGCCTTGGTGTGCGGCACCAGGTCCTTGCCCTTCAGGAATTCCATGGCGATGTAGGCAAGGTCGTGTTCTTCGCCGGCATCGTAGATCGTCACGATGTAGGGGTGGTTCAGTCGCCCGGCCGTTTCCGCTTCCCGGAAGAAGCGCTCCTTCACTTCATCCAGTTCGTCGGCCTCGAACTCCTGCGACAGCGCCATGGTCTTGATCGCCACGACTCGGTTGATCTTCGGGTCACGGCCACCGTAGACGATGCCCATGGCGCCCTTGCCGAGCTCCTGCTCCACCTGGTAGCGGCCGAGCATCGGCTTCTGCATTTCGTCGCCATCGAGCATCAGGGTGCCGCCCGGATGACCGCCGCTGGAACCACCCAGCATGATGGTTTCTTCCATGGCCTGAGAGCGCTTCATGCGCTTCTGCAGATCCTTGTAGTTCGGATTGTGTTCGGCCATGTGTGAATAAACCGAGCCGGCCTTGTTGAACTGGCGCTTGCGCTCGTAGTCCAGCGCGAGGTTGTAAAGCGCGTCCATGACCGAATCGTCCATCGGGCACTTGCGGAATTTGTCGAAGGCCATGTCGAGCTGGCCTTGCTGCTGGAACGCAAGGCCGAGCATCTTGTTGCTCTCCGCACCTTCTGCTTCCGACTTCAAGCGGATGCGGTCGGTGACGCGGAACTGCTTGATGGTGATCAGCAGGTGCCCGGAGACCAGGAACATGACCGGCACCGTCAGGCGCAGCCACATGGAAGAGCCAGTCAGCAGCGAGAATTCCGCTACGAGAATCGCAACCAGCAGGCCGAGCGATGCCAGCGCGGCCATGCCGGGACGCAGGCGCGGCAGGATGGCAATGAGATAGAGCGCCAGCAGCAGGAAGGTGCCGAGCTCGGCATACAGCGCCCAGTCGGGACGCGTAAAGAAATCTTCCTTGAGAATGGCGGAAATCGTGTGTGCGACGGTGGTGACCGGCGCCATGTTCGGCGCCACCGGCGTCGGGAAGGAGTCGCCGACGCCCAGCGCGGTCGCTCCGATCAACACGATCTTGTCCTTGAAGCGCTCGACCGGCACGACGCCCTGCCAGACATCGGTGAAGGAATAGTGGTCGAAGCTGTCCTTGTTGTCGGAGGCGTAATAGTAGTTGTACATCAGCAGCTCGGGCGTGGTGCCGATCTGCAGGTTGCCAAGATTGACGCCTCGGCCCAGCACCACCTCCATGTCGCCCGGCGTCAGGTTCAGGCTTTGTGCGGCGACAGCGAGGGAAAAGGACGGGAACAGCAGGCCGTCGTATTGAACGGCCAGCGGTTCGAACCGCAGCGCACCATCCACGTCGGGAATGATCAGGATGTGACCGAGGCCTGCCGAGGATTCGGCCAGCGCCGGGATCGGCGGCTGGATGGCACCGTAGCTGAGCGGGTCCACCGCCAGCTCCGAGGCCGACACATTCATGATCGCATTGGCCAGCAGCCATGGCTGCAGCTCGGCATCCGGGCGGCCGATCGGGTTCGGTTCGGTCAGGGTCATCGGAAGGATGACATTGCCGGCGTTGGCTATGCTGGCGGCCAGCTGCTTGTCCGTGTCCAGCACATCGTCGGCGGTCGCCATGCGGATCCGCAATTCGAGCAGGGCAGAGACGACTTCTTCCGGGGTCTGGTAAATGATGGCCGGGATGTCGCCATCTCCCAGGACGTCGCCTTCGGCGGCGTCGGCAAGCCTTTCTTCGTCTGCCGCGGCGGGCCTGGTCGTTTCAGGCTGGTCCGCTTCGGCCGGCATGTCCTCGCCAGTGACGGCCTCCTCGCCTGCGGCGATGGCCATGTCGTCCGCCGGCATGTCTTCAACCGGCTCGGGTTCCGGCAGCGGGGCTTCTGCACCGAGGGCGGAACTGTCGTAGAAACGGGCGAGGTCGTCGATGTATTGCAGGCCGGGGTCGGACTGGGCTTCCGAGAAGAGCACGGTGCTGCCAATCACCTTGGCGCCGCCGGCGGCCAGCTTGTCGATCATGTCGGCATGCACGGAGCGTGGCCATGGCCAGCGGCCGATCAACTCGATGCTGGCATCGTCGATTTCGATGACGGCGATACGGTCGCTGGGTGCAGCGCCGGACATGCGCATGCCCATGTCGTAGCTGGCCGTTTCCATGCGCGAGAACGCTTCGGCGTAGATGCCATAGGCGAGCAGGAAGAACAGCAGTGAAAAGACCAGACCGAAAAACCAGTCACTGGTCCAGAAGCCCCCTTTTCCAGACACCGCAAACCCCCGTTTTTATTGGTGTTGTTTGAGCCAGTCTACCCGACCCCCGGTCAAAGGCAAACGCCAGCGTGCTACCATCCGGGCGTTCCGAGCACAGCCATCATAGAAGGGAATCCAGCCACCATGGCAAAGGCCAAGAAACGCTATACCTGCCAGTCTTGCGGGGCCGAGTTTCCGCAGTGGTCCGGGCAGTGCAGCGCCTGCAATGAATGGGACACCCTGGTCGAATCCATTGTCGAGAAATCCACGCCTGGTCGAAGCGTGGGCTGGGCCGGCGAAGCACCGGCGACCCAGAGCCTGAAGGAAGTGGCCATCGACGAGGAGGCCCGTACCGAGACCGGCATCGGCGAGCTGGACCGCGTGCTGGGCGGCGGCCTGGTGTCCGGTTCGGTCACCCTGATCGGTGGCGATCCCGGCATCGGCAAATCGACCCTGCTGATGCAGGCAGCGGCGACGCTCAGTGAAAAGCTGGACGTGCTGTATGTCACCGGCGAGGAATCCCTCAAGCAGGTGGGGCTGCGGGCGCGTCGCCTTGGCGTGCCATCGGCCGGCCTGTCGCTGCTGGCCGAAACCAATGTCGAAGCGATCAACGCCGTGGCTCGTCGCGAGCAGCCGGGCGTGTTGATTGTCGATTCCATCCAGACCATTCACACCGACGCCTTGCAGTCGGCCCCCGGTGCCGTGGCGCAATTGCGCGAGACGGCCGCGCAACTGGTGCGACTGGCCAAGCAGACCGGCATTGCGGTGTTCCTGGTGGGGCACGTCACCAAGGAAGGCGTCATTGCCGGACCGCGCGTTCTGGAACACATGGTCGATACGGTGCTCTATTTCGAGAACGATGCCGGCTCGCGTTATCGCGTCATTCGGGCCGTGAAGAATCGCTTTGGTGCGGTCAACGAGCTGGGCGTGTTCGTAATGATGGATGGCGGCCTGAAGGAAGTGAAAAATCCTTCCGCGATCTTTCTTTCCAAGCATGACGAACCGGTGTCGGGCAGCGCCGTGACCGTGACACGAGAAGGCTCCCGGCCATTGCTGGTCGAGGTGCAGGCCCTGGTCGACACGTCGCACCTTGGCAACCCGCGTCGTGTCGCTGTCGGCATGGAGCAGAATCGACTGTCGATGTTGCTGGCCGTCATGCATCGCCATGGTGGCGTCGGCATGTTCGACCAGGACGTGTTCGTCAATGTGGTCGGCGGTTTGCGCGTTGCAGAAACGGCGGCGGACCTGCCGGTGTTGCTGGCGGCGCTTTCCAGCCTGCGCGACAAACCCCTGGGCACCGGCTTGATCGTGTTCGGCGAGGTGGGACTGGCGGGAGAAGTGCGACCTGTCTACAACGGCGAAGAGCGCCTGCACGAAGCCGCGAAGCATGGTTTCAAGCGTGCCATCGTGCCCAAGGGCAACGTGGCGCGCAGTTTGAAAGTCGATGGGTTGGAGATCGTGCCGGTGCAGCGCCTGGAACAGGCCATTCGCGCCGCATACGAATGAGCGGTGAAGATCAGGTCTCGCTTTCTTCGCTGGCGGGCCTGACGCGGACCGTGCGCACGGCATTGCGAGAGGTCTGCACGATTTCCACCGGGTAGCCGTCCAGCAGCACACTCGTGTTCGGCTGCGGTATGGTTTCCAGGGTTTCCAGGATCAGGCCGTTCAGGGTCTTCGGTCCGTCGGTGGGCAGCTCCCAGCCCAGCGCGCGATTGAGCAATCGCAAGGGCACCGTGCCGGCAACGATGTAGGCACCTTCGCCATCGGGCGTCAGGTCGCGGCTCATCGCCAGCGGATCGGAAGTGAACTCGCCAACGATTTCCTCGAGGATGTCTTCCAGGGTCGCCAGGCCCTGGATGTCGCCGTACTCGTCCACCACCAGTCCGACCCGGCGATGCTGGTCCTGGAAGGCCAGCAATTGCCTGTGCAAGGGCGTGGCTTCCGGGATGAAGTAGGGCTCGGTCAGCAATTCACGCAATGTGTCGCGGTCGAATTCGTCACGCGCAGACGCGGCGAACACCCTTCGCAGGTGCAGGATGCCGATGACGTTGTCGATGGTCTCCTCGTACACCGGCAGGCGGGTATGCTGGCTGCGGAACAGCTGCTCCTTGATGTCGGTCCAGTCGTCAGCCAGGTCGATGCCCTGGATCTCCGCACGCGGCACCATGATGTCTTCGACCGTGGCCTGTTCCAGTTCCAGGATCCGCAGCAGCATGTCGCGGTGGGCCTTCGGGATGAGGGTGCCGGCTTCCAGCAGCACCGTGCGCAGCTCTTCGCCCGACAAAGAATGATCTTCGCCGTTCTCCGGCGACAGGCCGAACAGTCGCAGCACGGCATTCGACAGGGCATTCAGCAGCCAGATCAGCCAGCCGAAAAGTTTCAGCAGCGGGTAGTAGACATAAGCCGAGGGCAGGGCGACACGCTCTGGCCGGAGCACGGCAAAGGTCTTTGGCAGCAGTTCCGAGAAAATCAGCACGATCGGCGTCAGCACGAAGGGTACGGCCGCGAGGGCATTCTCGCCGTAGAGGCGCATGGCAATGACGCCGCTCAGGACCGAGGCCGCAATGTTCACGAGGTTGTTGCCGAACAGGATAAGGCCCAGCAGCCTGTCGGGACGCTCGAGCAGTTTCTCGGTCAGTCTCGCTGCCCGCGAGCCTGCCTTGGCACGGGTACGCAGGCGATAGCGATTGAGGGTCATCAGGCCCGTTTCCGAGCCGGAGAAGAATCCGGAGAGCACCAGCAATACGACAAGCGCGCCAATCATGGCGCTTATGGGTAAGTCATCCAAGCCGGGAAGGCCTCCTCGGGTGCGGCACTGCCGCGGACGTTCATTGTCTCGCGACTTGCATGGCCCGTGTCAAGCGGCAGGCCGAGTCAGCGGCTCAGGACCAGCTCTTGCCGAGGATCAGCTCCAGCACCACGCGGCTGCCGAAATAGGCCAGCACCAGCAAGGTGAAGCCTGACAGGGTCCAGCGGATGGCGGTGCGGCCGCGCCAGCCAAACTGCCAGCGGCCCCACAGCAAGGTTGCGAACACGACCCAGGCGAGAATGGATAGCACCGTCTTGTGGGCGAGGTGCTGCGCAAAAAGGTCTTCGATGAACAACAGGCCGCTGAACAGCGCCAGCGACAGCAGGGCAAAGCCCGCGGCCAGTGTCTGGAAAAGCAGGCTTTCCATGATGGTCAGTGGCGGCAGGGCGCGGATCAGCCCACCGGGTTGGTGCGCGCGCAGGCGACGCTCCTGCAGCCACAGCAGGATGGCCTGGAACGCGGCCAGCGCCAGCAGGCCGTAGGCCAGCACCGACAGCAGGATATGGGCTTCCAGCTGCCAGCTCGCATGCTGGATCAGGTTGGCGGGCTGCGCGGGCGACGCCAATGGCAATACCGCCAGGCCCAGCAAGGGGTAGAGGGCAATGCCCAGGTTGGCAGTGCCGCGCTGGATGGAGCCCAGCAGGGTCAGCAGGCCGATCTGCCAGGCCATCAGGGAAAAGACGATTCCCAGCTGCAGGTTCAGGCCGCCAGGCTGGTAGATGGCTGCTCGCAGGGCAAGCGCATGGGCAAGTACGGCCAGCGCCGCTGCGAACATGGCCGGCCAGCGCGATACAGCGGCAGCGGTCAGCCCGCGTCGAGCGCGAAAGAACAGCCATCCGGAGGCGAACAGGTAGGCTGCCATGGCAAAAGGGATCAACCAGTTCTGCAAGGTGTCTCCTTGGGGTAATCGCCCGCGAGCGCAGTGTTTTCAGGTGTTCCCGATGATGGCACAGGCATGGTTGCCGGTGAAGTGCCTGCCGGGCAATGTCGTCCCCGGGACCGGGCTTGGTAAAGCCGGACCCTGTGCTAACATGCCGTGAACGGTCAGCATGGCAACAGACCGCGGGGAAAATGACACATGCAGGTCAAGATTCTCGGCTGCAGTGGGGGGATTGGAGCCGGGTTACGCACGACGTCGATCCTGATCGATGACGACATCCTCATAGATACCGGAACAGGTATCGGGGATCTCGATCAGCAAGCGATGCAGTCAATCAAGCACGTTTTCGTGACGCACTCCCATCTTGATCACACGGCAGGCTTGCCGTTGTTGATCGATTCGGTCTTCGAGGCACGCCTTGACGACCCCTTGCAGGTGCATGCTCGCCGGGAAACCCTCACGGCCATCCGCGAACACATCTTCAACTGGATCCTGTGGCCCGATTTCACCATGCTGCCCACCGCCGAACAGCCGGTCCTGCAATTGAATGACCTGGCCGTCGGCGCATTGCGTGACATCGGCGGGCGCAAGCTGACGTCATTCGACGTCAACCATACCGTGCCGGGACTGGGCTTCATTGTCGAAAGCGAGGGCAAGGTGTTCGCCTTCAGCGGTGACACGGCATCCAATGAAACCCTCTGGGCTGCCCTGAATGCGCTGCCCCGGCTGGATTTGCTCGTGATCGAGACAGCCTTCGGGAATCGCAATGAAGAGCTGGCCTGGCTGGCGAGGCATTACTGCCCCCGGACCCTTGCATCGGACCTCAAGAAACTGAAGCACGACCCGGATATCTGGATCACCCATCTCAAGCCTGGCGCCGAGGACCAGATTTTCTCCGAGATCGAGGAGGCCATTCCTGAGCGACGCGTGCACCGCCTCATGGGTGGCGAGACGTTCAACTTCTGAGCCAGCGCCTTTATACTCTCCGACCTTTCCAATCCACCGCGGTAAACAACTGAATGTTCCAGAATCTCTCCGATCGACTTGGCGGCGTGCTCGACGGCCTGCGTGGCAAGGGCCGCCTGACCGATGACAACATCAAGTCCGGGCTGCGCGAGATTCGCATGGCACTGCTGGAGGCTGACGTCGCGCTGCCGGTGGTCAAGGACTTCATCTCGGGGGTCAAGGAACGTGCGGTCGGCGCGGAGCTGATCAAGAGCCTCAAGCCTGGCCAGGTGCTGGTAAAGATCGTGCACGAGGAGCTGGTGCGGGTGATGGGCGAGGCCGCGCCGATCGATTTCCGCCGCCAGCCGCCGGTCGTGATCCTGCTGGCCGGCCTGCAAGGTGCGGGCAAGACCACCTCGGCGGCCAAGATGGCGCGTCGCTTCCAGGAAAAGGACAAGCGCAAGGTCATGCTGGCCAGCCTCGACGTGTATCGACCGGCGGCAATGGACCAGCTGGAACGGCTGTCCGGGGATGTTGCGGCCGGATTCTTCAAGGCGGATTCGAACACCGCGCCGGTTGCCATTGCCGAAGCGGCGGTGGCAGCGGCAAGAAAGCAGGGATACGACACCCTGATCCTCGATACCGCTGGCCGGACCACCGTGGACGAGGCCATGATGGCCGAGATCAGGGCCATTCATGCGGCTACCGATCCGGCTGAAACCCTGTTCGTTGTCGATGCCATGACCGGCCAGGATGCGGCGAAGACGGCCGCCGCGTTTGGCGAGGCGCTGCCGCTGTCCGGCATCGTGCTGACCAAGGCAGATGGTGACGCTCGTGGTGGCGCGGCCCTGTCGGCGCGCAGCATCACCGGCGCGCCGATCAAGTTCCTCGGCACGGGCGAGAAGACCGAGCGACTGGAACCCTTCGATCCGGAGCGGGTGGCGTCGCGCATCCTCGGCATGGGCGATGTCCTGAGCCTGGTCGAGGACGTGCAGGACAAGGTCGACCAGGACCAGGCCCAGAAACTGGCGAAAAAGCTGAAATCGGGCAAGGGCTTCGATCTCGCCGATTTCAGCCAGCAGCTGGCCCAGATGGAAAGCATGGGCGGCATGGCCGGCCTGATGGAAAAGCTGCCGGGCGGGGCGAAACTCGCGAAAGGCAAGGATCAGATGGACCATGCCGAGCGGGAAATCCGCCGCCAGCGGGCCATCATCAATTCCATGACACCGAAGGAGCGACGCCGGCCGGATGTCATCAATGGCTCCCGGAAACGCAGGATTGCCGCGGGCTCAGGCCTGCAGGTGCAGGACGTGAACCGCCTGCTGAAGCAGTTCACCCAGATGCAGAAAATGATGAAAAAGATGCAAAAGGGCGGCCTGAAGAAGATGATGCGTGGCATGGGTGGGCCCGGCGGTGGCATGGGCGGCGGCTTTCCCGGCTTCTGAGGGCGGCGCAAAGCCTGAAAATAGCCCGGAATAATGGGCTTTAAGTGGCTTGAAACCCTTCACATTTCCTGAAATTCCCGTAAAATGCGCCGTTTACATTTGCGAGGGGCAGATGCGCCCTCGCATGCTCATTGGAAAACCGAGGTAATAACGACTCATGGTAACGATTCGATTGGCGCGCGGTGGCGCGAAGAAGCGCCCGTTCTACCACATCGTGGTGACTGACAGCCGCAACAAGCGTGATGGCCGCTACATCGAGCGCCTGGGCTTCTTCAACCCGATGGCTGTCGGTGGTGAAGAAGAACTGCGTCTTGATGCAGAACGTGCGCAGCACTGGATCAGCAAGGGTGCCAAGGCCTCTGATCGCGTTTCCAAGCTGCTGAAGAAGTCGGCAGCCTGAGTCACCTTTGGCTCCGGCTTGCCGGAGCCTCGTGACGCGGGAACACACTGCAAGGCGATACTTGTTGATGAGTAAGGCGCGTCACGCAGCACGCAGCGAAGAGCAGCGTGTGGAACTGGGCCGGATATCCGGCGTTTTCGGCGTCAAGGGCTGGGTCAAGGTGTATTCCGAGACCAAGCCGCGCGAAAACATCGTCAACTACAGCCCCTGGCAGGTTTGCGTGCGAGGGGAATGGCAGGAGATGAAGGTGTTGTCCGGCAAGCGCCAGGGCAAGACCGTCGTCGCCAGCCTGGAAGGCATCGAAGACCGCGATGCCGCGGCCATGCTCAGGGGCGCACCGATCGCCATCTGGCGCTCGCAGTTGCCGCCGCCGAAGCAGGGCGAGGTGTACTGGGCCGACCTGGAAGGGCTGGCCGTCAGGACCACCGACGGTGTCGAGCTGGGCACGATCAGTCACATGGTCGAAACCGGTTCGAACGATGTCATGGTGGTTCACGAGGCAGTTGATGGCGGCAAGCGAAAGGAGCGGCTGGTGCCCTTCATTCGCGAGCAGGTGGTCAAGGAAGTCGATATCGAGGGTGGCCTGGTTACCGTCGATTGGGATCCGGAGTTCTGATCATGCGCATAGACGTGATCAGCCTGTTTCCGGAGATGTTCGAAGCGGTAACGGCCTTTGGCGTTACCGGCCGGGCGGCCGACAAGGGCTTGCTCGACGTGCGGGCCTGGAACCCTCGTGATTACACGACGGACAAGCACCGCACGGTGGATGACCGTCCTTACGGGGGCGGGCCAGGCATGGTCATGAAGGTCGAGCCGTTGACGGAAGCGGTGCACGACGCCAGGGCCAGTGCCGGCAAGCGTTACCGGACCATCTGCCTGAGTCCGCAGGGACGGCCGCTGACCCAGCGCCGCGCGGAAGAACTGGCAAGGGAGCCGGGCCTGGTGTTGATCGCCGGGCGCTACGAAGGGATCGATGAGCGTTTCATCGATGCCGAAGTGGACGAAGAAGTATCGATCGGGGATTACGTGCTGTCGGGCGGCGAGTTGCCGGCGATGGTACTGATCGATGCAATCACGAGACTGCTCCCCGGTGCGCTGGGTGATGCGGACTCGGCAGAAGAAGATTCATTCGTGCAGGGCTGGCTGGATTGCCCGCACTACACGCGACCGGAGGAAATCGACGGTCGACGCGTCCCGCAGGTGCTGCTGGACGGCAATCACGCCGAGATCCGGCGCTGGCGATTGCAGCAATCGCTGGGGCGGACCTGGCAAAGAAGGCCCGACTTGCTGGATGCAGTCGAGCTGGATGACGAACAGGCCGAGTTGCTGAAGCAGTTCATTCGGGAGCGCGGCAGGCAGGATTCGGACTCGCAGTAGCGTTGGACATGACAGGGCTGCGACTCGAACTCGAATTTACATTTGTCTTAACAGGTGAAAGACGATGAGCAACATCATTAAGGAAATCGAAGCGGAACAGATGAACCGCGACATCCCCGAGTTCGGTCCGGGCGACACCGTTGTCGTTCAGGTCCGTGTTGTCGAGGGCGAGCGCGAGCGTCTGCAGGCGTTTGAAGGCGTCGTGATTGCCAAGCGCAACCGCGGCCTGCACAGCGCGTTCACGGTGCGGAAGATGTCGCACGGTGAAGGTGTCGAGCGCGTTTTCCAGACCTACAGCCCGACGGTCGCCGAAATCAAGGTGAAGCGTCGCGGTGATGTGCGCCGTGCCAAGCTGTACTACCTGCGCGATCGCCAGGGCAAGTCGGCACGCGTCAAGGAAAAGGTCTGATCGACTGCATTCGGCCGGCTTTCGCTCGAAAGTTGCCGGATGCAGGCAAGCGACCTGAACCGTTAGAATGGCGGGACCTTTCCGGGGCCCGCCATTTTTGCATCATGAAGCCGATATTCACTTCCCTTCTCCTGGTCTTGCTGGCTGCCCCTGCGGCGGGTGGCGAGCCGTCAGCGACTGGCGGTACCGAAACCTTCCCGATAAGCAGCCAGCCCGACACGAACACGCTGCCGGACGAGGGCGAGGTCGCTGACGCTGTCGATGGTGACATCACGGTCGGGGATGATGCGGTGGAGCTTGTCGAAGCAGCCCCGCCGGAACCTCAGTTCGCATCCGACACCATCGAAGAAATCCAGCGCCTGACCATGGCCGGTGCGCCGGAGCTTGCGCTAGACCTGCTGGGTGAGGCGCAGGCCAGTTACGACAAGGATCCGGAAGCCTGGCGCAATTTCGAGCGCTTGCGGGTGGAAATACTGCGCCGGGGTGGCCGTTGGGAACGACTGATCGCGCATCTCTCCGGCGAGCTGCCATCGACACTGTCCTTGCTGGACCAGCGCTGGACGCAATCGGTACTGGCTACCGCGCTGGTTGCCGGTCAGCGTGGCGAAGAAGCCATTCCCGTCCTGCGGGGACTGATCTGGAGTGACAGCCAGCTGTCGACGGCCGAGCGCATGGGCTGGCAGCGTTTGCTGATCCGCGCCTATGAGCAAGCCGACCTGCTCGACGAGGCGCGCATGGCCATCCAGCGTTACCAGCAGGATTACGAATTGCAGGATGACGACTGGACCATCGAGCGTGCGCGACTTGCGTTGCGGGTCATGGCACCCGAGGAGGCCGTCGCACTGCTGCAAGACGTCAATACGCAGAATGCGCAGGTACTGCGCATGATCGGCAAGTTGTGGTCCGGCGCGACACCCCCGGAGAAGATCGTCGAGCAGGCGGTCTCGCTTGGCGTGGACAAGAACATCAAGGAAGGACTGCGCCGCGAGGCCTGGGCAGTGGCAGCGGAAGCTGCAGACATGCTCAACAGTCGCGAAGCACGAATCGCGGCACTCGAACGTGGCCTGATCCTTTCACCGGAGCCGGGCGTAGCACCGATCATCGAGATCAATGCCGACGCCTTGTGGGATGCCTACGTGAAGTATGGCGAGCGTCTCGGCAACCAGGAGCAGTTGATCGTGGGCGAGGACGAGGCCTGGTTCCTGGCGGCGTCCAATCGCTATGACAAGAGTCCCGTCCAGGCGAGAGCCCTGTTTGCCGTCGTTGCACGCCAGGCTTTTCGAGAAGACCAGGCCGACATTGCCCACTGGCAGCTGGCCTCGTTGCTGGACCAGCGGGTCCCCAGTGGCGGCAAGCTGATGCAGGCGCTGTATCTCGATTCGGAGCATTTCCCGACGCCTGACAGCATTCCGCCCGCTGTTCGTTACCTGCTGGTCAATCACGTGCTGGCAATTCCCGACATTCCGCTGGCGTCGAAGCTGGTACGCGGCCTCGAGCAGGCGCCGGAGGAGACCGACCCGGTGGAATGGCATTTGCGCCGGGCGCGCGTGCTGCTGCTGGGCGGCGCGATCGATGCCGGTATCGATGCCTTGCAGACCCTGTTTGGCGGACGCGCCAGCGGCGAGTACACGCTGGATCGCGATCGGGTCCTGCAGGTCGTGTTCGACCTCCAGACCCTCGGTCGACACGCCGCCGCGCTGCGCTTCTTTCACCAATTGTCCATGCTTGAGGCTTCGGAACAGGCGCGGCGGGAACTACACTACTGGATCGCGGATTCGCTCAGTGCAATGGGCCGTCATGCCGATGCCGCGCGGGAATACCTGAGGTCCGCACTGCTGTTTGATCCCTATGCGGCCGATCCCTGGGCGCAGACGTCGAAGTTCAGGGCTGGCGAGGAAATGGTAAAAGCAGGGCTGTACGGCGATGCGCGGGTGCAGTTCCAGGGTTTGTTGAATGCCACACGCGACCCGGGCCGCAAGGCGGTCCTGCGGAATCACTTGCAGCAGGTCGAGCTGCTGGAGCGCGGGACCGAATCCCGTGGCCTGCCGCAGTCGCCGCTGACGGAGCGATAGATGAGAGAACGGATTTTCATGTTGCTGTTGCCGCTGGTCACCCTGCTGGGCAGTGGCTGCGCCAGCCTGGTCAGTGGTGCCACGGACAACCTGTCGCGTGCCATCCTGAACCATGATGATCCGGGCGTGGTGCAGGATGCTGCGCCGGCCTACCTGGTACTGGTGGACAGTTTCATTACCGGCGATCCGGACGACGAGGACAGCCTGCGTGTCGGCGCCAGCCTGTACGCGGCGTACACCGGCATTTTCATCACGGACACCGAGCGTGCCATGCGCCTGTCGGACCGGTCCTATGATTACGCTCGCCGTGCGCTGTGCGAGTACGAGGACGAGCTGTGTGGCCTGGACAAGATGGCGTTCCCCGAGCTGACACGTCGACTCGCCGAACGTGATGACGAGGATGACCTGCCGTTTCTCGGCACCCTGGCGCAGAGCTGGCTGGTCTGGATCCGGGCGCATTCCACCGACTGGTCTGCGGTTGCCGACCTGCCACGCGTCGAGGAACTGCTGAAGACGGTGCTGCGAATAGACGAAACCTGGGAGCAGGGAACGGCCCACCAGTACATGGGCATGCTGCTGACCGTTCGCCCGCCTGCGCTGGGCGGCAAGCCGGAGGAGGCTCGCAAGCATTTCGAGCGGGCCATCGACATGTCCGGTGGTACCAACCTAGGCGCCAAGGTGGCGATGGCAGAGAGCTATGCCCGCCTGGTATTCGATCGCGAGTTGCATGATCGCCTCTTGAACGACGTGCTCGAGGCGGATGTAAATGCCGAAGGCCAGACCCTGCTGAATGTCATGGCCAAGCAGCAGGCCCGGGAACTTCTTGCCTCGGCAGATGACTATTTCTAATTACCTTGTGGCTGGCCAGGCCGTGGCGCTGCCATCCTGAATTCAGAGCGGAGAATCACCTTGAAGCGTTTTGTCATTTCCGGGCTGCTGCTGGCAGCCGCCTTTGTTCTGCCGGCCCATGCCGGTGAAACCACGTTCAAGATTGCCACGCTGGCTCCTGACGGCTCGTCCTGGATGGTCGAGATGCGCAAGTCGGCAGAAGTGATTGCCAATGCGACGGACGGTCGTGTGAAATTCAAGTTCTACCCGGGCGGTGTCATGGGCAATGACAAGAGCGTGCTCCGGAAGATTCGCATCGGCCAGTTGCATGGCGCAGCGTTCACGGCAGGCGGCATCGCCGAGGTCTATCCGGACATCCTCGTCTATTCATTGCCGTTTGCGTTCCGCAGCCACGACGAAGTCGATTATGTCCGAGACAAACTCGACCCGGTGCTGAAAGCAGGCCTGGAAGATGCGGGATTCGTCACCTTCGGTTTTGCCGATGGGGGCTTTGCCAAGATCATGTCCAAGTCGCCGATTCGTTCCGCAGCCGATCTCGATGGCGAGAAGTCCTGGGTGCCGGAAGGAGACAAGATCTCCTATGACGTCCTGAGTGCACTGGGCGTGTCCCCGGTCACCTTGCCGATCACGGACGTGATGACCGGCTTGCAGACTGGCCTGGTCTCGGCAATCGGCGCATCACCGCTGGGTGCCATCGCCTTCCAGTGGCACACCCGTGTGCAGTACATGACGGACGAACCGTTGATGTACCTGATGGGTGTATTCGCCATCGACAAGAAGCGTTATGCGCAGCTCAGCGATGCCGACAGTAAGGTCGTGCGTGACGAACTGGAGCGACTGTTTGCAGCGCTCAACCAGCAGAATCGAAAGGACAACAACTCGGCGCATGAAGCATTGAAGGGCCAGGGTATCGAATTCGTCGAGCCGACCGATGCCGGCCTGGAAGAATGGCGTACGACTTCGGAAAAGGTCAGCCGCCAGCTGGCAGCCGAGGGCGAGTTTTCCGTCGAGCTGACCAACCGCGTTTACGATCTTCTCGAAGAGAAGCGCAATGGCGGCCAGGCTTCCCACTGAGTGATCTTTGCCAACATGCAAGGACGGATGAAAACCTGGCTTGAACGGGCTGACCGAGGCGGTCGCTGGCTGGAGAATGCGCTGCTGGCATTGATGCTGGGCAGCCTCATCCTGTTGTCGGCAGGGCAGATCCTGTTGCGCAACGTTTTCGACTTCGGCTTTGCCTGGGCCGACCCCATGCTGAAGGTGCTGGTGCTCTGGGTCGGCATGCTGGGTGCCGTTGCGGCATCGCGCGAAAACAAGCATATCGCCATCGATGTGTTGTCGCGCATTCTCAAGGGTCGCGCGCTTGCCGTCTTGCAGATGGTGGTGGCGCTCTTCACCTTCATTATCTGTTCCTTGCTGGCCTGGTATTGCTACCAGTTCGTGCGTGACGAATTCACCTGGAGTGACGTCGAGCTGGCGGGGCTGCCCATATGGATGTGGCAGGCGATCCTGCCCGTCGGTTTCGGCCTGATCGCCTGGCGCTATCTCGTGCTGGCTGTCGAGCGACTGGTCGAGTTGCTTTCCCCGCAATCGGCAGGAGATGCGCAATGACAATTGTCATCCTGCTGTTGCTGCTGTTGCTTGCGCTTTTCGGCGCGCCGCTTTTCGCGGTGATCGCTGGCAGTGCCATGTGGTCTTTCTACCAGGAAGACATCGACCTCTCGGTCATGGGTATCGAGATATTCCGCATTGCCGAAATGCCGATTCTTGTTGCGATTCCCCTTTTCACATTTGCAGGTTATCTCCTCAGCGAATCCGGTGCGCCGGGCCGACTGGTGCGCATGACGCGTGGCATGCTCGGCTGGATGCCCGGTGGTCTTGCGATCGTTGCATTGGGTGCCTGTGCGTTCTTCACTGCGTTCACCGGCGCCTCCGGTGTCACCATCATCGCGCTGGGCGCACTGCTCTACCCGGCATTGAACCAGGCCGGGTACCCGGAGAAGTTCAACCTCGGCCTGATCACGACATCCGGCAGCCTCGGCCTGCTGTTTGCACCGTCCTTGCCGCTGATTCTGTACGGCATTGTCGCGCAGCAGGTGAATGTCGGCGAGTCGGTATCCATCGATGACCTTTTCCTGGCTGGCATCTTCCCGGGCCTGCTGATGCTGTTCATGCTCTCCGCTTACGCGCTGTGGGTGAACCGTGCCAACGACATGCCGCTGGAGAGATTCGAGTGGTCGAAAATGAAGGCGGCATTGAATGAATCCAAGTGGGAACTGCCGTTGCCGTTCATCGTGCTCGGTGGCATCTATTCCGGATATTTTGCTGTCTCCGAAGCAGCTGCTGTCACGGCGGTTTACGTCATCCTGGTCGAGGTGTTCATCCTTCGGGAGATTTCCCTTGCCGACCTGCCGCGCATCATGCGCGAGTCCATGGTGCTGGTTGGGGGCGTGCTGGTCATTCTTGGCGTGTCGCTCGCCTCGACGAATTACATGATCGATGCCGGTGTGCCGCAGCAGCTGTTCAATACCATCAGTGGCTGGGTGGAGAGCCCGCTGGCATTCCTGCTGCTGTTGAACGTGTTCCTGTTGCTGCTGGGTGCGATGCTCGACATCTTCTCGGCCATCGTGCTGATCGTGCCGCTGATCCTGCCGATTGCCGTGCAGTACGGCATTCATCCGGTGCATCTCGGCATCATCTTCCTGGCCAACATGCAGCTGGGTTATTCCACGCCGCCCGTCGGCTTGAACCTGTTCATTGCCAGCTTCCGTTTCGACAAGCCGGTCACGTTGCTCTACAAGGCAACGCTGCCGTTCCTGGCGATCCTGCTGATCTCGGTATTGGTCATCACCTATGTTCCTTCCCTGTCGATGACGCTGGTAGAGTAGGGGCCGGACAAGAAGAGGCCTCCCCATGTGGTTTGATCGCGAGCGTTTCCCGCTGATCGAAGACGCCGTAGCGAAACTCGCTGCCGGCTATTCCAACCTGCCCGCCGATGACTCGGCACCGGACTGGGACGCGATCAAGGATGTACTCGGCCGCACGGCCGAACGGCTGCATGACAACTTCCCCTATGGTCATCCGCTCTATGCCGGGCAGATGCTCAAGCCGCCGCACCCCGTCGCGCAGCTCGCCTACTGGCTGGCTACCTTCATCAATCCGAACAACCACGCGCTCGATGGCGGTCGCGCATCCTCGGCAATGGAAAAGGAAGTGGTTGCGGAACTGGCTGGCATGTTCGGTTTTGGCGAGCAGCACCTTGGCCACCTGACCTCGGGTGGCACCATGGCGAACCTGGAAGCGCTTTATGTCGCGGGTCAGGAACGCGAAGGTGTCATCCTGGCTTCCGAGCAAGCGCACTACACCCACTCGAGAATTTCCGGCGTGTTGCGCCTGCCGTTCGAATCCGTCCCGGTCGATCGCTTTGCGCGCATGGACATGGACGCATTGGAACAACGGCTGAAGCAGGGCGGGGTTTCCACCATCGTCGCGACACTCGGCACCACCGCGGCCGGTGCGGTCGATCCGCTGGTCGACATTATCCGGCTGGCACGCGAGCACGGCGTGCGCGTCCACGTCGATTCGGCCTACGGCGGTTACTTCATGCTGGCGGAAGGCCTGTCGGAGAAAGCGGTCATGGCCTACGGCATGATCCGCGAAGCGGACTCGGTCGTCATCGATCCGCACAAGCATGGCCTGCAGCCCTACGGCTGCGGCTGCATCCTGTTCCGCGATCCGAAAGTGGGCCGTCACTACGCCCATGATTCCCCGTACACCTATTTCTCGTCCGACGAACTGCACCTCGGCGAGATTTCGCTGGAGTGTTCGCGCGCCGGTGCTGCTGCCGTTGCGCTGTGGGCAACGCACCAGTTGCTGCCGCCCGAGCGAGGTGGCGAGTTTGCCAACGATCTCGATCGTTGCCTGACCGCCGCGCATCAATTGCATGGGGATCTTGCACAGTCCGAACACTGGCAGACCTTCATGCCGCCGGAGCTGGATATCATTCTCTTTGCAGAAAAGGGTGGAGACAGTGCTTCGGTCTCGGCTCGCAGCCAGGCAATTTTCGAAGCCGCGGCGAAGCAGGACCTGCATATTGCCGTCGCGCGTTTCCCGCGGGCGCTGATCGAACCCTGGTGGCCGCAACTGGAGTGGAATAGCGACAGCATCACCTTGCTGCGCTCCTGCCTGATGAAGCCGGAACACCTGCACTGGCTGCCGGAGATTCGAAACCGACTTGAGGAATCTCTTAACTAACTGTTTTTATTGAAAAATAGAATAAAGCTATCAATGCGGAAATAACAATTCATTAGACCTATAAGTGCTGCTGCGTTTCAATGGCGACCGTTGAAACGCAAACCCACACTCAAGGAGTAATGAACATGTTGACCGTTGGAGACAAGTTCCCCGAGTTCAAGACCACCGCGACCGTGTCGACCGATATGGACAAGGCCTTCGAGGAGGTCACCCACGAGTCCTATCCCGGCAAGTGGAAGGTCGTCTTTTTCTATCCCAAGGACTTCACCTTTGTCTGCCCGACCGAGATCGCGGCATTCGGCAAGCTGAACGAAGACTTTGCCGATCGTGATGCCCAGGTTCTCGGTGCCAGTGTCGACAACGAGTTCGTGCACATGGCCTGGCGGAAGGACAAGGAAGAACTGAAGGACCTGCCGTTCCCGTTGCTGGCTGATGTCAATCGCAAGCTGTCCAGCGGTCTCGGCATCCTTGACGAGGAAGAGGGCGTCGCCAAGCGTGCCACCTTCATCGTCGATCCGGACAACATCATCCGCTTCGCCATGGTCACCGACATGAATGTCGGTCGCAACCCGGACGAAGTGCTGCGTGTCCTTGATGCCCTGCAGACGGACGAGCTGTGCCCGTGCAACTGGACGCAGGGTGACGACACCCTCGAAGCCGCCTGAGGCCGTTCGCATGAAGCCCATGACGTTGGTGATGGCCGTGATGCTGGTGACGACCTTGTCGTCACCGGCCCTGGCCAAGAAGAAACCACTTCGAAAGCCGCCGGCCGTCGCTGAAGTCGTGTTTATCGAACTGGCTGAAGGCCGCACAGAAAAGGAGATTCACGCATGAATATCGATCCGATCAAGAGTCTTGTTCCTGGCTTTGCCAAGGACATCCGCCTGAATGTTTCGTCGGTGTTGAAGGACTCGGGTGCCCCGGGGCTGGATGAAAAACAGATCGCTCTGGTCACGCTGGCATCCGCCTTCGCCGCGCGTAACGCGGCCCTGACAGCAGCTACCGAGGAGGCGGTCAGTGAAACGCTGTCGGCCGAAGAAATCGACTCGGCACGAACTGCGGCAGCGCTGATGGGCATGAACAATGTCTACTACCGTTTCCTGCACCTCGTCGGAAATGACGAGTACGCCAAGCTGCCGGCTCGCCTGCGCATGAATGCCATGCAGAATCCTGGCGTGGACAAGGCCAGCTTCGAGCTGATGAGCATCGCAGTTTCCGCCATCAACGGCTGTGGCATGTGCATCGAGTCGCATGAAAAGGTCCTGCGCAAGCATGACGTTTCGGCCGAGGGCATCCAGAGCGCGGTGCGCATCGCGGCCGTGCTGCACGCTGCAGCCACCGCCATCGAAGCCGCCGGCGGTGATGCCGAGGCAGACCGACAGGCTGCCTGAGTACCGTCCCCGCGCAGCCCGGCCACCTGCCCATTCCCCGGCCGGGCTGCAGCTGCGTCGCAATGCCCCTGGTTTCCCTGCCAGAGCGACGCATTTCACCCCGAGTTCGATACGCTCGGGGTGTTTTTTTTGCACTGCGTCTTAAATGCAGTTTGCGCTGTCGGCACGCCTTCGATACCGTTTCAGGCGTGTCCTTCCCGCTACCGGAATTCCGCGCATGAAAGCAGCGTTGCTGACAATGGTGGTCGCCATGGCCGCGTACGGCCAGCCGGCCGGAGCAGTGCCACTCGACGATATCCGCCTGCCGGACGGCTTCGAGATATCGGTATACGCCGAGGTTCCCAATGCCCGGTCACTTGCGCTCTCGGATGACGGTGCGGTGTTCGTCGGCAATCGTGCCGGTGACAAGGTGTGGGGCCTGCGTGATACGGATGGTGATGACCGGGCTGACGAACGCTGGGTCGTTCTCGAAGGCCTGGACATGCCAAATGGCGTTGCCTGGCACGAGGGTGCGCTATTCGTGGCCGAGAACCAGCGCATTCTTCGCATTGGCAGGGAGGAGGCCATGCGTCGTGATGGCGCGCAACGTTACAAGGTCGTTCGTGACGACCTGCCTGACGACGATCACCATGGCTGGCGCTTTATCGATTTCGGCCCGGATGGCCTGTTGTACCTGTCGATCGGCGTGCCCTGCAATGTCTGCGAGGAACCTGGCTTCGGCCACATCGAACGCATGCGGCCGGATGGCAGCGAGGTGGAAGTCGTGGCGCGTGGTGTTCGCAATTCCGTCGGCTTCGATTTCGACCCCGCCACCGGCGACCTCTGGTTTACCGACAACGGTCGTGACTGGATGGGCGATGACCTGCCGTCCTGCGAGCTGAATCACCTCAGTGAAGTCGGCCAGCATTTCGGTTTTCCGTATTGCCACCAGGGAGACCTGCCCGATCCGGAGTACGGGCGAAACGCGAACTGTGAAGATTATCGTGCGCCGGCCGCCTTGCTCGGTCCGCATGTCGCACCCCTGGGCATGGCGTTCTATGATGGCGGGCAGTTTCCGACGGAGTACCACGGCAAGATATTCATTGCCGAGCATGGTTCCTGGAACCGTTCGGAAAAGATCGGTTACCAGGTCGTGCTGGCGGATCCGGATTTCGATCGCGACAAGGGCAAGGCCAAGGTAACGGTTTTTGCGGCAGGCTGGTTGCAGGGGCAGAGCGCTTCCGGGCGGCCGGTCGACGTGCTGGTGATGCCGGACGGTGCCTTGCTGGTTTCGGATGATGCCGCGGACCTGGTCTACCGCATTTCCTACCGCAAGGCGGATTGATGTTTTCGATAATGGAAGGTGAACGTGGCTACTGTTGAATCCCCATTCCGACAGTTCGTGAAGGTGCTCGATACGATTCGAAGCATCGTGCTGAACACGCTGTTCCTGGTTTTCATGATGTTCCTGCTGCTGTTGTTCTTGGCGGTCGCCGGGCTGATGGCGGAGGAGCCGCCCATGGTTGTCGCAGACGGGTCGGCCCTGGTGATCGCGCCGGAGGGTTTGCTGGTCGAGGAGTTCAGTGGCGAGCCCGTCGAGCGCGCGCTGTCAGAGGCACTGGGCGACGGCGTCCCGCAGGTGCGCATGCGGGACCTGACCGATGCGATCAAGCAGGCGGCAAATGATCCGCGCATCGACTTGCTGGCGCTCGATTTCGATTCCATGGGGGGTGGCGGTCCGGCGATGTATGACGAGATCGCTGCTGCGGTGCGGATATTCCGCAACAGCGACAAGCCCGTGGTGGCCATCGGTGATTCCTACGACCAGCTTTCCTACCGCGTCGCTGCGGAAGCCGACGAGGTCTACCTCCACCCGATGGGGATGGTGTTCCTGCGTGGCTACGGTGCCTACCGCAATTACTACAAGGACCTGCTTGCACGGTTCGAGGTCGAATGGAATGTCTTCCATGCTGGCGAATTCAAGTCCTTTGGCGAACCTTACGTTCGCAACGACATGTCACCCGAAGCGCGCGAAGCGAATCTCGTCTGGTTGACCAGCCTGTGGGAGAACTATACCGGCAGCGTTGAAGCAGCCCGTGAGCTGTCGTCGGGTGAAGTGGATGCCTACATCGAATCACTGGCCAGTGGCGAGCAGGGCGATTTTGCCGAGCTTGCGAGGGACCATGGCCTGGTCGATGGCTTGCTGGAACGCGGCCAGATGAAGATGCGCGTCGCCGAACTGATGTCCCTGCCTGGCGGCGTGGAAGCCGATATCCCCCAGGTGGGCTACCGGGAATACATCGAAGCGCAGCGCGCGGCCCAGGCATTCCAGGAGATGCGCAAGCCCAAGGTGGCCGTGGTGGTTGCCGAGGGCGACATCGTGATGGGTGACCAGCCGCCGGGCGTCATTGCCGCAGAGCGGCTCATTCGTGACATCCGGAATGCCCGTGAGAACCCGGATGTGAAAGCGGTCGTGCTGCGCGTCAACTCCGGTGGCGGGAGCGCCTTTGCGTCAGACCTGATCCAGGCGGAACTGATCCGGACACAGGCGGCGGGCAAGCCCCTGGTGGTGTCCATGGGTACCGCGGCAGCCTCCGGTGGTTACTGGATCAGCATGACGGCAGACCGCATTTTCGCCCAGCCGACGACAATCACCGGTTCTATCGGCGTCGTGGCCATGGTGCCGACCTTCGAGCAGACGCTCGGCAAGTATGGTGTTTACACCGACGGCGTCGGCACCACGTCCTTCGCCGGGGCATTGCGTCTCGACCGCGATCTCAGCGACAACGTGAAGCGGACCTTGCAGGCTTCGGTTGACGACCTGTACCAGCAGTTCATTACCGAGGTGTCGAACAATCGCGGCATTGCTGTCGAAGAAGTCGATCGCATTGCACGCGGTCGTGTCTGGTCGGGTGAGACGGCCATCGAGCTCGGATTGGTCGATGCGAGCGGCACGCTTGACGAGGCCGTCGCTGCTGCCGCGGAACTGGCCGGCATGTCGGATTATGCCACTCAGTTTGTCGAGCCGGAATTGTCGATGGTCGACCAGTTCCTGATCAACGCATTCAACACGACCGCACCTTCACTGCAACAGCGTGACAGTGTGCAGCGTACCCTGATGGGCCTGCCGGCCGTGCGGGCGATGCGTGCCGACCTCGAGCGCATGGCACGGTTCCAGTCCGATCCGCGCGGCCTGTACGCCACCTGCTTTTGCAGCCTGCCGTGACAGCAACAGTGGCAGAGCCCGCGTCCAGGCCGACACTGGCTGGCGCCTGGCTGACCGTCGTGCTCATCTGGAGTACCACGCCGCTGGCCATCCAGTGGAGTTCGGTAGGTGCCGGCCCGGTCTTTTCGCTGGCGTCGCGTTTTGTCATTGGCGCCATCATTTTCGGGGTGGTCCTGCTGTTCACGGGTGTCGGCGGCTTGCGCAGTCGCGATGCCTTGCTGGCATCCCTCATTCTCGGTCTCAACATGTTTGCCAGCATGATGCTGGTCTACTGGGGTGCACAGTTCGTACCCTCCGGCCTCATTGCGGTGCTGTTCGGCCTGACCCCGATCATGACCGCACTGTGGTCCTTGCTGATCCTGGAAAACGAACGCATGACCTTGCTGGGCGTGATCGGCGTGTTGCTCGGCGTTGCCGGGCTGTACCTGATTTTTGGCAGTGGCGATGCGGTGGCTGACCGTGCATGGCTGGGATTTGCGGCCGTGCTGGGCGCGATGACCCTGCAGTCCGGCACGGTGGTGACGCTGAAACGGCTCAGCATGCAGGTCGGGTCGCTGGCGATGACGTCGGGCGGCGTGATTGTCGCCGCGGTCTTCTGCGTGCTTGCCTGGCTGGTCGCTGGCATGCCGATTCCCGCCGAACCGACGACGCGGGCCATCTGGTCGATTCTCTATCTTGGCGCGATGGGATCGGTGATGGGCTTCCTGTTGTATTTCTGGATGCTGCGACGGGTGTCTGCCATCCAGCTGTCCCTGATCACGCTGGTCACGCCGATCACCGGCTTGCTGGTGGGGCAATGGTTCAATGCCGAGCGCCTGCCGCCTACCGTGTGGTCGGGCGTGGCGCTGGTCATCTTCGGTCTCGGTATCTACCAGTTCAGCGACTGGCAGCGCCGGCGCCTTGACTGATTCCTACGGCTGGCCGGCGCCAGCCGTGCCCTCAAGCTCGGCCAGCTTGCGCGCTGCCCGCTTGCCGACTTCCGAATCGGATGTCGCCGCCACCCGGTAGGCCTCGATGGCATCGTCGCGACGGTTCTGCTTCACCGCAATGTCACCCAGGCCTTCGTAGGCGGATGCCGTGGGCAGCAATGTGTTGGCGGCTTCGAGGTCGATGCGTGCGGCATTCAACTCGTTGCCGTCCAGCAGCAGCAGGCCGCGTTGCAGGCGGGTTTCGAACAGGGCGGGATTCAGCTCGATGGAACGATCGAGGTACACCCTTGCCTGCTGGCCGGCATTTTCCTTCAGCTTCAACGTTGCCATCAGGCTGTGGAACTTCGCTTCCCGCGGCTGGATCTGCACTGCCTGGCGCGCCAGCGTCTCGGCATCGCCCGGCCGGTCATCCTTCAGCGCGGCTAGCGCCTGGTTGAAAGCGTCGTAGGCTGGCTGGTCGCGCTTGATGGAGGCAATGGCGCGCTGGTATTCGGCGCGGTTCAGGCGACCGCCATCGGGAAGCTGTGCCGCCGTCATGCGATTCTTTTCCACGCGCTCGCTGGACGGCGGATGCGAGGCAAACAGCCCGCTCAACCAGTCGCTGTTGCGGCCCTCCGACAGCCTGACGAAGGTTTCCTGCAAGGATACGGCGGCATCCGCGTCGTAGCCGGCTTCCCACAGGTACTGCATGCCGTACTTGTCGGATTCCAGTTCCGCTTCGCGGCCATAACGCGTTGAAATCAGCTGGGCGCCAAGCAGGCCGGCGCCGACGGCGAGTGCTGCGTAGTCCGAATCATTGGATGCGACACCGACGGCGACCACACCGAGTTGCAGCAGCATGCCGCGTTCCATCTGCTGCGCCGAATGGCGTGCAGCCGCATGCACGACCTCGTGTCCCAGCACGGCGGCCAGCTCCGCTTCGTTGTCGAGTTCGACCAGCAGGCCGCGGTTCACCGCGATCTTGCCGCCAGGCAGCGCCCAGGCGTTCGGCACGTCATTGTTCAACACGACAAATTCGTATGGGAGGTTGCGCGGTGACTTTGCGGCAACCCGCTGGCCTACACGGGACACGTAGTCGGCCAGGGCCGGATCGACGACGTACTGCCCCCCTTGCATCTGCTGGGTCGGGATGTAGTTTTCCTGGCCGATCTGCACTTCCTGTGCAGCGGAAACCAGGCCGAGATCGCGCTCGCCGGTGACCGGGTTGACCACGCAGCTCGCCAAGATGGTGACCAGGCCGGTCAGGATGGAAATTCGCAGCACTGCTCTCATGATGTCTCTCCTGGGGCTTGCCGGATTCAGGTCCAGTCCAGCACGACTTTGCCGGATTTTCCGGAGCGCATGGTGTCGAAACCTTGCTGGAAGTCATCGACCTTCAGCACGTTGGTCAGTACCGGGCTGATGTCCAGGCCGGATTCCAGCATGGCCGCCATCTTGTACCAGGTTTCGAACATCTCTCGGCCGTAGATGCCTTTCAGCTCCAGTCCCTTGAAGATGACATCGTTCCAGTCGATGACCGTGTCCTTCGGCGGTATGCCGAGCAGGGCGACCTTGCCGCCATGACGCATGGTGGCAAGCATGTCCTTGAATGCCGAAGGCACGCCGGACATCTCCAGGCCGACATCGAAGCCTTCCGTCATGTGGAGCTCCTTCATGACGTCGCGAATCTTTTCCTTCGAAACATCCACCGCCCGGGTGGCGCCCATCTTGCTGGCGAGCTTCAGGCGATAGTCATTCACGTCGGTAATAACGACATGGCGCGCCCCCGCGTGTTTCGCGATCGCAACGGCCATGATGCCGATCGGTCCGGCGCCAGTGATGAGGACGTCTTCGCCGACCAGGTCGAAAGACAGTGCGGTGTGCGTGGCGTTACCGAAGGGGTCGAGAAACGCGGCAATGTCGTCGCTGATCGAGTCGGGCAGCTTGAACGCATTGAAGGCCGGGATGACCAGGTACTCCGCGAAGCAGCCCGGGCGGTTCACGCCGACGCCGACGGTGTTCTCGCAGAGATGGCGCTGGCCGGCGCGGCAGTTGCGGCAATGGCCGCAGGTGATGTGGCCTTCACCGGATACGCGGTCACCGATGTCGAAGCCTTTCACTTCGGAACCCATGTCCACGACTTCACCAGCGAACTCGTGGCCGACCACCATCGGCACCGGAATCGTGTTCTGCGCCCACTCGTCCCAGTTGTAGATGTGGATGTCGGTGCCGCAGATCGCGGTCTTCTTGACACGAATCAGCAGGTCGTTGTGACCGAACTCCGGCATCGGCACGTCTTCCATCCAGATGCCTTCTTCTGCCTTTGCTTTGACGAGAGCCTTCATTGAACTGAGTCTCCAGGTAGTCGATTAAATGATGCCGAGCTTCTTGCCGACCTTGCCGAAGGCTTCGATCGCCTTGTCGATGTGTTCGGGATCGTGTGCCGCCGACATCTGCGTGCGGATGCGCGCCTTGCCCTTCGGCACGACCGGGAAGGAGAAGCCGATGACGTAAATGCCTTCCTTCAGGAGTTCGTCAGCCATCTGCGAGGCGAGCTTGGCGTCGCCCAGCATGACCGGGATGATCGGGTGTTCGCCCGGCAGCAGGTCGAAGCCGAGTGCTTCCATGCCCGAGCGGAAACGTTTCGCATTGCCATCGAGCTTCTGGCGCATCGCCTTGCCTTCGGCGCCGCCCAGCATGTCGAGAACCTTCAGCGAGGCCTCGGCAATGACCGGCGCCAGGGTGTTGGAAAAGAGGTAGGGGCGCGAACGGTTTCGCAGCCAGTCGATGACTTCCTTCTTGCCGGAGGTGTAACCGCCGGATGCACCGCCCAGTGCCTTGCCCAGGGTGCCGGTAATGATGTCGATGCGACCCATGACATCGCAATGCTCGTGCGTGCCTTTGCCGTTGTCACCCATGAAGCCGACGCCGTGGCAGTCGTCCATCATCGTCATGGCATCGTACTTGTCCGCCAGGTCGCAGATGGATTTCAGGTCGGCAATGTAACCATCCATCGAGAACACCGCGTCGGTGACGATCATGATGTGGCGCGCACCTTTTTCACGTGCTTCCTTCAGCTTGGCCTCGAGATCGGCCATGTCGTTGTTCTTGTAACGAAAGCGCATGGCCTTGCAGAGGCGCACGCCATCGATGATCGAGGCGTGATTCAGTTCGTCGGAAATGATGGCGTCCTCGGGGCCGAGCAGCGGCTCGAAGAGACCACCGTTGGCATCGAAGCAGGCGGCGTAGAGGATCGTGTCTTCCATGCCGAGGAAATCGGAAATCTTCTTTTCCAGCTGCTTGTGCACTTCCTGGGTGCCGCAGATGAAGCGCACCGAGGCCATGCCATAGCCCCACTTGTCCAGGCCATCCCGGCCCGCCTTGATCAGGTCGGGGTGATTGGCCAGGCCGAGGTAGTTGTTGGCACAGAAATTGATGACATGGCTGCCGTCAGCCACGTCGATATCCGCCTGCTGCTGCGAGGTGATGACGCGCTCCTGCTTGTACAGGCCGCTGTCTTTCAGTTCCTGGATTTCGTCCCGAAGCTGCGAAATAAAGGCATTTGTCACTGGAATCTCCTTGTGCCAAGCGGGTTTAGAGGCGGGTCGAGGGCGGATTATAGCAGGGCGGGGGCCGCTATCCGAGGCGCTGTCGCCCCTGCTTGCGGGTCTGATGTACAAGTCATGTATAATAAAGGCCCATATGGAGAGGAGTGCACTCATGCGACGCGCAAGCCCCCTGGTCTCAGGCATTCTATTGGCTTTGCTGGCCATGCCCGTGCTCGCGGACGGCGCGGCGCCAGCGCCCCCGGAAGAAGTTTTCAAGCAGTTTCCCGAGCTGGCCTTGAGTGGTTCGGATGACTACAACGTGCTGTTCTGGGACGTCTACATTGCGGCGCTGTGGGCGCAAGAGGGCGAGTATGCTCCGGATGCCGTTCATGTCCTGGTGCTGAAATACGAGCGCGATTTCGAGGGCAAGGCCATTGCGGATCGATCGCTGGACGAGATCAAGGACATCGGCGCCGGTTCGGCCGAGCAGCAAGCGAGCTGGCACGCCAGCATGCTCGCGCTGTTTCCGGATGTGACCGAGGGTGACCAGCTCACGGGCGTGCACCTGCCTGGCGAGCAAAGCCACTTCTACTGGAATGGCGATTTCATCGGTGCGGTCGATGATCCGGCCTTTGGCAGGGCATTTTTCGGTATCTGGCTGGATCCGGACACCAACGCGCCCGGACTGCGCAGCAAGCTGATTGCCGGCCGCACAGAGGACACGGCCTCGATTTCTCCCTGATGCGCGCCGCGTTCCGCGCCCTTTGTTTGATATATTTCCTCCCATGACTGCAGGGATTTCACCCAAGGTTCGCCTGGACAAATGGCTCTGGGCGGCGCGCTTTTTCAAGACTCGCAAGCTGGCCCAGGAGGCCATTCGTGGCGGCAAGGTGCATGTCGCGGGCGAACGTGCCAAGCCGGCGCGCAACATCATGGTTGGTGAATGGCTGGATATCACACGTGGCCAGGAGCATTTCGTGGTTGAAGTGCTTGACCTGTCGGAACAGCGTGGGCCCGCCAGTGTGGCGCGGGCGCTCTATCGCGAGGACCCTTCGAGTCGCGACAAGCGGGAAATGCTGGCAGAGCAACGCAAGCTGTTGAATCAGTCCATGCCCCGGACGGCGGGCAAGCCGGACAAGCATGATCGCAAGCGGCTCATGCGGTGGAAAACAGGGCAGGGCGATTGACGCCTTCACGGGCGTGACACGGTATCCGCTTTTGGGGTGTGGAACTCAGGTACGCAGCGAATTCATTCAGTAGTTTTCCTAGGTTTCATCTCGGAGGCAGCGCCTAGGCTGGATGCAGTCGATTTCCAGAGCACGGCCCCGCATGAATATTGCTCGCCCCCTTTTCATTCCCTCTGCCCTGTCCGCCACACCGGTCCGTCCCGAGGACATCCTGCACGCAGGCCTGGTCGTCGGCCTGCTGATCCTTGCCCTGGTTGCGTCGAGCGTGGCGCGACAACGGCAGCACCGCCGGCAGGCGCGCCAGGCCGAGCTTGAGGAGAGCGAAGCCAAGCTGCGGCTCGCCCTGTGGGGGTCGGGCGAGTGGCTGTGGGAGCTGGATGCCGGCTGGCAGGTCCACTTGCCGGCCGGGCTGCTGCAACATCTCGGCTTTGGCCCGGATCCTGTCTCGCAGCCACTTGTCGAGTCACTGCGTTTTATTCGTCCGGCAGACAGGCAATCGGTCAAGGCGCTGTTGAGCGGTTACGATTTCAAGTCCGTGCGTTCGATCGACCTGACCCTGCGGGTTGCCTGCGGACCGCTTGTCGAATCACGCCTGCGCTGGATCCGCTGGCGCGCCAGGACTGTTCTGCTCCGGGATCGCGAACGGCTGCAGGGTGATCGCAGGTATCGCTTCGTTGGTACCTGCAAGGATGTCACCGAGGAGATGTTGCGGCTGGAGCGTTATACGCGTGCGGCCCAGGTCATGGAAGGAACGCATGATGCCGTTGCCATCCTCGACAGTCGCATGTGCGTCAAGCAGATCAATCGCAACTTCACCCGGATTACCGGCTTCCATGCGAGGGACGTCGTCAACAAGCCGATGAATGTCTTGTGCCTGGATCCGGACAACAGCCAGTTCTGCAGGAAAATCGGCAAGCGGGTACGCAGCGAAGGGGCCTGGGAGGGCGAGGCCTGGCGGTGTCGAAAGGGTGGCGAGCAGTTCCTCGCGCACATGCACGTGGTATTGAGCCCATCCATGTTCGATCGGTCGCCGGACATCGTGATGATGTTTTCCGATATCACGGAGCAGCGTGCTTCGGAAGAGCGGCTGCGATTTCTCGCCAGCTTCGATCCCCTGACGGGCCTGCTGAATCGCGCCTGCTTCCTGGAGCGACTCGGGACAATGATGGCAGCAGACCGGACTGCCAGTTTCGCCGTGTTTTTCATCGACCTGGACTATTTCAAGAAGATCAATGATTCATTCGGCCATTCGATAGGGGATCGACTCATCCGGGAAACCGCGCAGCGCCTGGCGACGGTCGTTGACTCGAATGAGCCGCTCGCACGCCTCGGTGGTGACGAGTTTGCCCTGGCGGTCAAGCTCGGACTGGGGAGCGTGGATAGCCAGGGCATTGCCGAGCAGGTCCTGGCATTGCTGGACAAGGAATTCCTGGTTGACGATCTGGCGATCAAGATTTCCGCGAGTATCGGCATTCGCAAGGTTGCCGGCGAGGATGTGGATGCCCTGCATATCCTCGAGCAGGCGGACATTGCCATGTACCGGGCCAAGGGTGCCGGGCGATGCCGGGCCGTACAGTACGATCCCGGGATGCTGGTCGGCACTCGCGAGCGGCTGGCACTGGAAAGCGATCTGCGGCATGCCGTCGAGCGTGACGAATTTCGACTCCACTACCAGCCGATCGTCATCGCAGGTTCCGGCGAGGTGCGCGGTTTCGAGGCATTGCTGCGTTGGCAGCACCCGACATCCGGTTTGCTGTCGCCCGACAGCTTCGTCAGTCATGCCGAGGAGACAGGACAGATGGAAGCCATCGGCCTGTGGGTCCTGGAGCGCGCCTGTCGAGACATCGTGTCATTGAATGCGCGCTATGGCCGTTCATTTCACATTTCCATCAATGTCAGCGCAGACCAAGTCCGGGCGCCGGGTTTCATCTGGGAACTCAGGGATATTCTCGATGCAAGCGGACTGGATGCGCGCCTCTTGCGTATCGAGATTACCGAGACCCTGTTGCTCGACAGCCAGCCAATGGTCATCAAGAATCTCGCGGAACTTCGCAAGCTGGGTGTCGAGATCGCTCTTGATGATTTCGGGACCGGCTACTCTTCGCTCAGCTACCTGTGTCGATTCCCCGTCGGTTGCATCAAGGTGGACCGATTTTTCGTGCATGAGATGGACCAGCCACAGGCCCGCTCGGTCATTCATGCCATTGTCGCCATGGCCAGGAGCATGGACATGGTCATTGTTGCGGAAGGTGTCGAAATCGAGCGCCACCAGCGCCAGCTGGAGGATATTGGCTGTGACGAGCTGCAGGGCTTCCTGTTCGGACGAGCCGTGCCGCTGGAGGAGATCGATCAGTTCATGCTGAACAGGTCCGTGCATGCCCGGCGCAGCATCACGAGCCTGAAGCACTGAAAAGCACTCTTCACAGATGAAGCTTCATGCCTTCGTGCGAAGCCTTGAAACCCAGGTCCTGGTAAAAGCCCAGCGCGTCCGGGCGCTGCTTGTCCGTGGTCAGTTGTACCAGGTGACAGTGCCGCTCCCGGGCGCGGTCAATGGCCCACAGGAAAAGCTGTCGACCGAAGCCCTTGCCGCGGTGTTCCTTGCTGATGCGCACGCCTTCGACCAGGCAGCGCCAGCCACCCTGGTAGGTCAGGTAGGGGATGAAAGTCAGCTGCAGCATGCCGATGATGTCATCGCCATGCAGTGCCACAAGCAGTTCGTTGTTGGCATCGCGATCAATCGCCGAGAAACTTTCCAGGTAGCTCTCAGGCAGCGGCAAGCGGAAATCCTCCCGCTGTGCGCCGAGCTCGTCATCCGCCAGCATCGCAACCAGGGTCGCCAGGTCCTCCTGGCGCGCGTGCCTGAATGTCAGGGAATTCATCATCCTTCTCCCGTATCGGATACGAATGGGAGGATAATGCGATCCATGCTGCATCGCCATCGAGCTGAACCGATGACGATCGGCGCATGTCCGATATGATGTTCCTGCTGCCGTTCCGGCAGCCTGGTCAAGGGAAGAGGCATGATTCATGACTGATCGAGCCGCACGTCAAAAGCTGTTGCAGGATGCCAGCGCCCGAGTAGCAGCTTACCTGGATGGGCTTGAAACCCGGCGGGCATCTCCTGATGCTGCGGGGCTGCAAGGCCTGGCGAATTTCCATGCCCCATTGGCATCAACCGGCGTGCCCGCTGGAGAAGTGCTGGCCGAGCTGGATCGACATGGCAGCCCGGCGACCATGGCCAATGCCGGTGGTCGCTACTACGGTTTCGTGATTGGCGGCAGCCTGCCAGTCGCCACGGCGGCCAACATGCTGGCCGCCGGCTGGGACCAGAATGCCGGCTTGAACATCACTTCGCCGGTGGCGGCAGCCCTCGAGGATGTTGCGGAAGGCTGGCTGGTCGATGTGCTCGGACTGCCGGCGGGGACGGGTGTCGGCTTTGTCAGTGGTGCAACGGTTGCCAACATGTGCGCCCTGGCTGCCGCTCGTCATGCCTTGCTGGAGCGGGAAGGGTGGAATGTCGAGAAGCAGGGCCTTTACGGGGCGCCACCGATTACCGTCATTGTCGGCGACGAATACCACGCCAGTATCCAGAAGGCCTTGAGCATTCTTGGCCTCGGCAGCCAACGCGTGCAGCGCGTGCCAACCGACGATCAGGGACGTTTCCGGGTCGATGGCTTGCCGGACGTCGAGGGCCCGACACTGGTCTGCCTGCAGGCCGGCAACGTCAATACCGGTTCCTTTGATCCCGTGGGCGAGGTTTGCGACCGCCTGGCCGGGAGCGGTGCATGGGTGCATGTCGATGCGGCATTCGGCCTTTGGGCTCGTGCCTGCCCGGAGCTGATGCCCCTGGCCGAGGGTATGGAGAAGGCGGATTCCTGGGCGACCGACGCGCACAAGTGGTTGAACGTGCCTTATGACAGTGGCCTGGTGTTCGTGCGTGATGCGCAGCAACTGCGTGCGGCACTGGCAGGCGAGGCGGCATACCTGGTGCAGGCCGAGGGCCGCGAGCCCTGGCACTACGCGCCGGAGCTGTCCCGTCGGGCACGTGGTGTCGAAGTCTGGGCGGCAATGCGTCACCTTGGTCGGGAGGGGCTTGCCGAGCTGTTTTCCCGCAATTGCCGCCAGGCCAGGCGTTTTGCCCAGGGCCTTGCCGATGCAGGTTACGAAATCCTCGCCGATGTCGTGCTCAACCAGGTGCTGGTGTCTTTCGGCGATGATGCCAGTACGCGCGCGGTGATCGAGGCCATCCAGGTCGATGGTACCTGCTGGTGCGCGGGCACCGTCTGGAAGGAAAGGGTCGCGATGCGTATCAGTGTCTGCTCCTGGGCGACAACCGATGAGGACGTCGAACAGTCGCTTGCCGCCATGCTGCGCTGTGCTGCCGAGCGCGCTGGTTGACTGGTGCGAATGACGATGTGATGGTGGAACGGAATCCGCGCACGTGACTGGCATGCTCAGACCCGAAACGCCCTTGTTGACCGTCGATGTGATCATCCAGATGAATGATCACCCTGGCCGTATCGTGTTGATCGAACGTCGCCACGAACCGCTGGGCTGGGCCTTGCCCGGTGGCTTTGTCGACGTGGGCGAAACGATCGAGCAGGCGGCCGTGCGCGAGGCCTTCGAAGAAACCGGCCTGGCGGTGACGTTGACGGCCTTGCTGGGGGTCTATTCGGATCCAGCGCGGGATCCGCGAGGCCATACCTGTTCCGTGGTTTTTCTCGGCGAAGCCTGGGGGCAGGCCTCTGCCGGTGATGATGCGGCGAATGCCGGGATTTTCGACCCGGCCGAGCCACCACCGCTGGCTTTCGATCACCAGCGCATTATCGAAGACTTCCTCCGGTTCCGGGACCACGGGGAACGGCCGCCACTCGCCAGTACCGCGCTGCCCGGCAGCCAGGGTGCCTGACAGGCGAACGCTGTCCTGATCGCTTTCGGCTGCGCAGCAGGCGCCAGCCTCCCCAATCCGTTATAATGCGGCGCTTTCTCGCCCCGGCCGGTGTGGCCGAGCTTCGGCGAGACCCGAATTCATTTCAGTAGAACTGGAGAAGATTCAATGGCTTACCAGCACATCAAGCTGCCCGAAGGTGGCGAGAAAGTCACCATCAAGGACGGCAAGCTGAACGTTCCCGACCAGCCCATCCTCGGTTACGTGGAAGGCGACGGTATCGGTGTCGATATCACGCCGCCCTGCCTGAAGATCTGGGACGCCGCGGTCGAAAAGGCCTATGGCGGCAAGAAGAAGGTCCACTGGGCAGAGTTGTTCATGGGCGAGAAGGCCGCCGGCATCTATGACGGTGACTACTTCCCGCAGGAAACCAAGGATGCGCTGAAGGACCTGGTCATCTCCATCAAGGGTCCGCTGACCACGCCGGTGGGCGAGGGCTTCCGTTCGCTGAACGTGTCGCTGCGCCAGGAACTGGACCTGTATGCCTGCGTGCGCCCGGTCAAGTACTACAAGGGCGTGCCGAGCCCGCTGCGCCACCCGGAAGAGATCGACGTGGTGATCTTCCGCGAGAACACCGAAGACGTGTATGCCGGCATCGAGTACGAAACCGGGTCTGCCGAAAACGAAAAGGTCACGAAGTTCCTGCGCGAGGAAATGGGTGCCAAGTTCTTCGACGGCTCCGGCATCGGCATCAAGCCGATCTCTGCTTTTGGTACCAAGCGCCTGGTGCGCATGGCCATCGAGTACGCGATCGACAACGACCGTGCCTCGGTCACCCTGGTGCACAAGGGCAACATCATGAAGTTCACCGAGGGTGCTTTCCGCAAGTGGGGCTACGAAGTCGCCGCGGAAGAGTATGGCGCCGAGCTGCTCGATGGCGGCCCGTGGATGACCATGAAGAACCCGAAGACCGGCAACGAAATCGTCATCAAGGATGCCATCGCAGACATCATGTTCCAGAACATGCTGCTGCGTCCGGCCGATTACGACGTGCTGGCAACCATGAACCTGAACGGTGACTACCTGTCCGATGCCATCGCGGCCGAAGTCGGCGGTGTCGGCATCGCGCCCGGCGGCAACATGTCCGACGAAGTGGCGGTTTTCGAAGCCACCCACGGCACCGCGCCGAAGCACGCCGGCCAGAACAAGGTGAACCCGGGTTCGCTGCTGTTTTCCGGCGTGTCGATGTTCGAGCATATCGGCTGGACCGAGGTGGCCGAGATCATCACCAAGGCCTATGAGAAGACCATCGAGCAGAAGATCGTGACCTACGATTTCGCGCGCCAGATGGACGCTGCCAACAAGGTCTCGACCAGCGATTTTGCGGATGCCGTGATCGGCAACATGTAAGACGCGTAACTTGCTGTATTGAAAGGCGGTTGCCGGTTTTCGGCACCGCCTTTTTGTTGCTCTTTTCAAGCCCGTGAAACGATGATTTGCCGCCACCAATACGGTAAAATGTCCGACTTTACTGCCCACCTCGGACCGAGGCCCGGGCTCCACACAGCACCATGCACGTGAGTGCAGATTCGGGAGTAAACATGGCTACCGCGCGCGACACGATGACCCGCGAAGTGACCCCCGTTATTTATGCCGACCAGGGCCCCGGACTTTCCGAGCTCCGCGCTCGAATGAACGACTATTTCCTGGCCGACGAGACCGCTGTTGTCGGCGAGCTGATGGAAATTGCCCGGCTGTCCGATGATCGTCGCCGCAGCATCAAGATGCGTGCCGAGGACCTGGTACGGGCAGTGCGAAAGAATTCCTCCGGCAAGGGTGGCATCGAAGCGTTCCTGCAGCAGTACGACCTGTCCTCGAAGGAAGGCATGGTGCTGATGTGCCTGGCCGAAGCGCTGATTCGCGTGCCGGATGCAGACACGGCCGACAAGCTTATCCAGGACAAGATGCGCGACGGCAAGTGGAAGGAACATCTTGGCAAGTCCAGCTCGCTGTTCGTGAATGCCTCGACCTGGGGCCTGATGCTGACCGGCAAGATGCTCAAGCTGAACGAGCGCGACGAAGACAGTGCTGGCAGCATCATGGACAAGGCCATCCAGCGCCTGGGCGAGCCGATGGTTCGCACTGCCATGCGCCAGGCCATGCGCATCATGGGTTTCCAGTTCGTGATGGGACGCACCATCAAGGAAGCCATGAAGCGCTCGACCTCGAAGGAGCATCGCGATTACCGCCATTCCTTCGACATGCTGGGCGAAGCAGCACTGACCTATGCCGACGCCGAGAAGTATTTCCAGGCCTATTCCGATGCCATCGATTCCATCGGCAAAAACAAGGGCGAAGGCTTCGATGTGTTCTCCGCACCGTCGATCTCCGTCAAGCTTTCCGCACTGCATCCGCGTTACGAGCTTGCACGCCGCGAGCAGGTACTGGATGAAATGGTGCCCAAGCTGCTGTCGCTGGCCGAGCGTGCGAAAAAGCATGACATCGCACTGACAGTCGACGCCGAGGAGGCCGAGCGCCTGGACATTTCGCTCGACATCATCGAAGCCGTCTACCGTTCGTCATCGCTGGAAGGCTGGGAAGGGTTCGGCCTGGCCATCCAGGCCTACCAGAAGCGCTGCCTGCGCCTCGTCGAATGGCTGATCCACCTGAGCAAGGATGTCGGTCGTCGCATTCCGGTGCGCCTGGTCAAGGGTGCTTACTGGGACACCGAAATCAAGAACTACCAGGTCAATGGCGAGCACGGCTACCCGGTGTTTACCCGCAAGTGCAATACGGATGTTTCCTACCTGGCCTGCGCACGCAAGATGATCGAAGCAGGCGATGCGCTGTATCCGCAGTTCGCGACGCACAATGCGCATACTGTTGCCTCGATCCTGGAAATGATCGGCGATCGTCGCGACTTCGAGTTCCAGCGCCTGCACGGCATGGGCGAAGAGCTGTATGGCGAAATCGTGCCAGCCGAGAAGCTGGGTATTGCCTGCCGGGTCTATGCCCCGGTCGGTGCGCACAAGGAACTGTTGCCGTACCTGGTGCGCCGCCTGCTTGAGAACGGTGCCAACACCTCTTTCGTGAACCGCATTGTCGACGAGAAGATTGCAGTCGAGGACATCGCGTCCGACCCGGTGGCCGAGGTCGACAAGCTGGAACACATCCCGCATACCCGTATCCCGCTGCCGCGCGACATCTACACGTTTGCCGGCCATGATCGTGTCAATTCGCGCGGCATCAACATGGCCGACATTTCCGAGATGAAACAGCTCAAGGCCGACATGGAAGACGCTCTGGCCAAGCCGCGCGTTGCGCAGCCGGTCATCGGTGGCAAGAAGATCAATGGCGACAGCCAGCCCTCGCTGGACCCGATGGACAACCGTCGCCATGTCGGCGATGTGATCCATGCGGGTGAAAAGGAAATCAAGGAAGCGATCGGCATTGCGCACAAGGCGCAGCCGAAGTGGGATCGGACGCCGGCTGCCGAGCGGGCTGCCATCCTGCGCAAGGCGGCGGATCTGTACGAAGAGCACACTGCCGAGTTCATGGCGCTGTGTACCCGCGAGGCCGGCAAGTCGATTGCAGATGGCATTGCCGAGGTTCGCGAAGCAGTCGACTTCCTGCGTTTTTATGCCATGCGTTGCGAAAAGGATTTCGGCGAGCCGATGCAGCTGCCGGGCCCGACGGGCGAATCGAATACCTTGCGCCTGCAGGGCAAGGGCGTATTCATTGCCATTTCTCCCTGGAATTTCCCGCTGGCCATCTTCACCGGCCAGATCACGGCCGCACTGGCTGCCGGCAACGCCGTCATTTCCAAGCCGGCCGACCAGGTCTGCCTGATCGGCTCGCTGGCTGTCGAATTGCTGCATGAAGCCGGTGTGCCCGGTGACGTGCTGCACTTCCTGCCATGCCGTGGTTCTGTGCTGGGCAAGCACGGTGTGGCCGACGAGCGTGTTGCGGGCGTTGCGTTCACCGGTTCCACCGGCACCGGCAAGGTCATCAACCAGACGCTGGCTGCGCGTGACGGCCTGATCCCGACGCTGATCGCCGAGACCGGCGGCCAGAACGCCATGATCGTGGATTCTTCCGCGCTGCCGGAGCAGGTGGTGCCGGATGTCGTGCAGTCGGCTTTCCTGTCGGCGGGCCAGCGTTGTTCCGCACTGCGCGCGCTGTACGTCCAGGAAGAAATTGCCGATCGCGTCATCGACGTACTTGCCGGGTACATGAAGACCATGACCGTGGGTGATCCCGGCCTGCTGACGACCGATGTCGGCCCAGTGATCGACAAGGCGGCGCAGGAATCGCTGCAGAAGCACGCAGACGACATGGCCTCGAAGTTCAAGATCATCGGCAAGTGCGAACTGCCCGAATTTGCGAAGCACGGCACATACGTTGCACCGATTGCCATCGAGATCCCGAGCCTGGACGAGGTGGCAGAAGAAAACTTCGGCCCGATCCTGCATGTCATTCGGTACAAGGCGAAGGACCTGGACAAGGTCATCGACGAAGTGAACCGCACCGGTTTCGGCCTGACGCTGGGCGTGCATTCGCGCATCGACTCCGAAGCAGATTACATCCAGCGCAAGGTGCAGGTCGGCAATGCCTACATCAATCGCAACCAGGTGGGTGCGGTGGTCGGCGTGCAGCCTTTCGGTGGCATGGGTCTTTCCGGTACCGGTCCGAAGGCGGGCGGTCCGCACTACATGCTGCGCTTCGCCAACGAGCGGACGCTGACCATCAACACCGCAGCCGTGGGCGGCAATGCGAGCCTGCTGTCGCTGGGTGAAGAAGGTTAGGGCTGGCTGCCGGTCACCGCGACCGGAAGCAGGCTGGAAGAAGTAAGCTAGGATAAGCAGGCCGGGTTTCGACCCGGCCTGTATTCATTCGGAGATTGGAGAGCGCATGTCGATCAGCGTGTTCGAAATGTTCAAGGTAGGCGTCGGCCCGTCCAGCTCGCACACCGTCGGTCCGATGCGGGCCGCGCGTGATTTCGTGCTGGAACTCGAAAAGCAGGGCCTGCTGGAGAAAGCGACCGCTGTCGTCACCCAGCTGTATGGTTCGCTGGCACTGACTGGCGTCGGCCATGGCACCGACAAGGCCGTACTGCTCGGCCTGACAGGCGCGGCGCCGGACACCATCGATCCCGACACCATCGAGCCGACCCTGCAGGATATCGCCGAGTCAGAAGCAATCGAGCTGCTGGGCAAGCACAAGATCGATTTCGATCGCGACATGCAACTGCTGTTCATCAAGCATGAATTCCTCGATCGCCATTCCAACGGGATGCGTCTTACTGCATTTGATGGCAACGACACGGAGCTCTACTCGATGGAGTACTTTTCCATCGGTGGTGGCTTCATCGTGCGTGCGGACGACGAGGGTGACGGCTCGACCAAGGCCTCCCGGCCGGTGCCGCATGATTTCAGTACCGCGGAAGGTTTGCTGGCCGCCTGTCGCCGGGAAGACCTGGCGATTCACGAGCTGGTGCTGAAGAACGAGCTGGCCTGGCGCGATGAAGACCAGGTCCGCAGCGAGCTGTTGCATATCTGGAAGGTGATGGATGCCTGCATCGAGCGCGGCATGCGCGAAGAAGGCGTCCTGCCGGGCGGCCTGGAGGTGCAACGCCGCGCGCCGAAGCTTTACCGCGACCTGCAGGCCGATGCCGGCAAGGACAACATGGACATCCTGGACTGGGTAAACCTGTTTGCGCTGGCGGTGAATGAAGAGAACGCGGCCGGTGGTCGCATCGTGACCGCGCCGACCAACGGTGCGGCCGGTATCATCCCCGCCGTGCTGCGCTATTACGTGCAGTTCATCGATGGTGCGGATGACGAGGGCATCCTGCGGTTCCTGCTGACGGCCGGTGCAATCGGCACGTTGTACAAGAAGAATGCCGGCATCTCGGGTGCCGAGATGGGCTGCCAGGGCGAGGTCGGCGTGGCCTGTTCCATGGCGGCGGGTGGTTTGATGGCGGCCCTCAAGGGCAGCAACGAGCAGATCGAGAACGCGGCCGAAATCGGCATGGAGCACAACCTGGGCCTGACCTGCGACCCGGTGGCCGGGCTGGTGCAGATTCCCTGTATCGAGCGCAATGCCATGGGTGCCCTGAAAGCGATCAATGCCGCCCGCATGGCGCGGCGCGGTGACGGCCAGCACAAGGTATCGCTGGACCAGGTCATTTCGACCATGCGCCAGACCGGGCGCGACATGCAGTCCATCTACAAGGAAACCTCGCTGGGTGGCCTGGCGGTGAACGTGCCGGAGTGTTGAGCCACCTGGCTGGCTCCATGGGCGATTGTCGAGAAGCCGTGGAGATTGTGCAGCGGCGTTGACTTGACGCGGCCTGCCAGCAAAATGAGATGCAACTTGCCCGTGCTCGCGGGCATACAGTGACAAGCAGTCCCGCAGGGGACTGGTCAAAAAGGAGATTCACATGCGGTATGCAAAGTGGTTGGCGGCGGCCTCGCTGTCGGTAGCGGTAGTAGGTTCGGCATTTGCGGCCGAAACCCGTCGTGACAACTATGGTGACTGGTCGTTTGTCTGCAACAAGGCGGAAGTCGCCGAGGGCGAAACGATGGAATCCTGTACGCTTTACCAGGTGGCTTCGGTCATCCCGGGTGGCGAGAATGCAGCGGAGGATGCCAAGCCTCAGCAGTTGCTGATGACCCGCATTGGTTACGTGCCCGAGAACGAGCTGCCGTTGATGGTCCTGACCACGCCCATCGGTGTGCTGCTGAAGCCCGGTTTGTTGATCGAGGTGGAGGGCCACCCGAATGTGCGCATTCCTTACGATCGCTGCGATTCGGGCGGTTGTGTCGCATCGGTCGCCATGGAGCCGGAATTCGTTGACGCCTTGATGAAGGGCGCCGAGGCCAAGGTGACGTTCATGGATCCGCAGCGTCGCCCGATTGCGCTGCCGGTCTCGCTCAAGGGTGTCAGCAAGGGCATGAACGAATTGGACAAGTCTCGCCAGTAAGGCGCAGTACCAACGCCCTTGAAGAAACCGGCCGCTGGCCGGTTTCTTTTTGCCTGGCTGCTTCTCAAGGTATTGATTTTACTGAGGTTTATTCTTTTCCTGAAAATGTGGTTGATACCCCATATCCGGTACTGTATACATACACAGTAATGGATGGATACACAGCCCCGAGGGGTGGAGGTTCACATGACCACATTGACCGAGCGCCAGGCCGAGATCCTGGAGTTGATTCGCGACACCATTGACGAGACCGGCATGCCGCCGACCCGGGCCGAGATTGCCCAGGCGCTGGGTTTCAAGTCGGCCAACTCTGCCGAAGAGCACCTGCGGGCCTTGGCGCGCAAGGGCGTGATCGAGCTGGTCGCGGGCGCCTCCCGTGGCATCCGGCTGGTGGAGGAAGACCAGGGACTGCCAGTGGTGGGTCGCGTTGCGGCGGGTCACCCCATCCTGGCCGAGCAGAACATCGAGCGGCATTACCGCATGGACCCCGGCCTGTTCCAGCCCAAGGCGCACTACCTCCTGACCGTCAAGGGCATGTCCATGCGGGATGCCGGGATTCTCGATGGCGACTTGCTGGCCGTGCACCGCTCCCCGGATGTGCGCAACGGCCAGATCATCGTCGCCAGGCTTAATGACGATGAAGTGACGGTCAAGCGCTATCGCCAGCAGGGCAGCGAGGTCTGGCTGTTGCCGGAGAACCCCGATTTCGAGCCCATCCACCTGGATTTGAAGCACCAGTCCATGGTGATCGAAGGGGTGGTTGTTGGCGTGATCCGGAACGGTTACTTGCAGTGATATGTCAGAGTTACTGGACAGTCTGCCGGGTGTCTGGCGAGGCGCTGGTCGGCAGGATTTTTCAGGACAAAGTGTAATACCTAGTAATATCAAGGAGTTAGACAAGGTTCTTCCGAACGGAGGTTGGCCGCGAGGCGCGCTGGTAGAAATTCTAAGCACAAACCCGGGAGTGGGTGAGCTAAAATTGATCCTGCCGACGCTGACTGGTTTCGCACCCGCCGAGGGTGCTGGAATCACCGCATCGGTAGATCGGGAAGCGGGATGGATAGTGTGGGTTTCACCACCGTTTGTTCCATTCGCTCCGGCGCTTGCGCAGGCAGGTTTCGACCTGGATCGTCTTTTGCTGGTGTCACCACGACGAGACAAGCAAGAGACCCGGAAGGAAAGCCGGCGCACCGTGCTCTGGTCGACAGAGCAGGCGCTCAGGTCCGGTGATGCAGATGCCGTTCTGGCCTGGATAGACGATGGCGATGATCGAACGATGCGGCGCTTGCAACTGGCCGCAGCCGAGGGTGACGCTCTCGGGTTCCTGTTCCGCTCGCTGCGCCAGGCCCGCCAGTCATCACCAGCGGCCATACGCCTGCGCATCGACAGCAGCGACGACACCGGGCAGGTCATCAGCCTGCTGAAGTGTCGAGGCGGCCGGCCGGTGAGCGGTATCCGCCTGCCGTGAGACCTTCCCGGTCAACAACATGATCAGGTTCGGGCCCGGTGCCCCAACATGCGACCCAGGCGATGCTTTCTACGGTTTTACGGCTTGTAGAAGCGATCCTCCCAACCGACGCTCAGGGTCGTATCGGCACCGGGCCTTCTTATGCCTGCCGCGTTTGTCCGATCGCCGGATCCTCTTGAAGAAGCTTGCCTGACTCCTGTTCCTTGAGGAGGTTGGCATGGCGCCATCCCTTGATGACAGGCGGTCTTCGTTGCCTGCGCAGCAAAGCCTTTTTCCCGAGGCCCGTGTCGCCAGTACGCGCCCGGCCAGCGCGCCGCTGCGTCCGTCACAGCGGGCTGACACGAAACGATTGCGCCGCGACCTGTGGCTGGCCATCGAGCTCGAATCCTTGCCCCTGCAGGTGTTTCACCAGGCTGCGTTGGCGGAAACAGCGCAGGCCGTAATCGAAGAGCAGGGCAGTACCGTGACGGTCGTGGCCGTGAATGCCATGGCCGAGTCGGCGGGTGTCGTGCCCGGCATGAGCCTGGCAGCGGCCTGGAGCCTGCTGCCCGATCTTGCCGTGCAGGATCGCGATGCTGCACGCGAAGCCGTGTGGTTGCGGCGGCTGGCCTGGTGGGCGCATCGCTTCACGTCGCAGGTGGCACTCGATGGTGCGGGTCTGTTGCTGGAAGTGCGCGGTTCGCTGCGCCTGTTCGGTGGCGGCCGCGCGTTGTTGCGCCGGGTCCGGCAGGGGCTGGATGAACTGGGCGTCAAAGCCAGCCTGGCGATGGCGCCGACACCGCGGGCGGCGCGCTGGTTGTCCCGGGTGCATGACGGTGTGCTGCTGGGTTCCAGCGAGGCCTTGCCGGGCAAGCTCGGGTGCCTGCCGCTGGCGGCCACGGATCTTCCTCTCGCCTTGCAACAGCGCCTGCAGCGCATGGGTGTGCAGCGGGTGGCCGATGCCTTGCGCCTGCCGCGTGATGCCTTTGCCCGGCGTTTCGGGAAATCCTCTCTCGCGATGCTGGACCAGGCGCTTGGCCGCCAGCCAGACCTGCGCACAAGCCTGTCCTTGCCGGCTCGATTCCGATCGCGGCTCGATCTCGTCTACGAAATCAGTGATGCCCCTGTGCTGTTGCATCCTGCCATGCACCTGCTGGAGGAACTCGCCACGTATCTGCATGTCACCCAGCAAGGCGTGCGTGGATTGAGGTTCACCTTGCTGTTGCGTGATCGCAGCGAGCAATCGTTCACCGTTGGCTTTGCCCGTCGACTGCGTTCGCTTGCTCGCATGCGGGCACTGCTGGAACAGCAACTGGAGAACCTCCGGCTCGAGCAACCCGTGCGCAGTATCAGCCTCGAGGCCTTGTCGCTGGAGAGCTTCGCTGGCGAAGCTGCCAGCCTGTTCCCGAACTGGCAGCGCCAGCAGCAACGGCTGGCGCTGGTGGAACTGCTGCGAGCTCGCCTGGGACATGATGCCGTGCAGGGCCTGTCATCTCGTGCCGACCATCGCCCCGAGCTGGCCTGGCACTTTGTCGAACCGGGTGGTGCGGACGTCGACCTTGCGCCGTCATTGCCGCGACGACCGGCCTGGTTGCTGCCTGAACCCGAGCGACTGGTCCTGCGTGCCGGCTCGCCCTGCTACCAGGGGGCGCTCGAGCTGCTGGCAGGGCCCGAGCGCATCGAGTCAGGCTGGTGGGATGGCACGGATGTGCAACGGGATTATTTCCGTGCCCGCACCCGGGCGGGCAGCCTGCTGTGGATCTTTCGTGACCGTCGGGACCGGCAATGGTGGTTGCAGGGTTTCTTTGCATGAGTGCGCCCGGGTACGCCGAGCTGCACTGCCTCTCGAACTTCACTTTCCTGAAGGGCGCCTCGCATCCGGAGGAGCTGGTGGCACAGGCGGCCGCACTGGGCTACCAGGCCCTGGCGATCACGGATGAATGCTCCGTGGCTGGTGTCGTGCGTGCCTGGGAGGCGGCCCGCGAACATGGCATCAAGCTGCTCATCGGCGCCGAGTTCCGGCTCGAAGAGGGTCCGACCCTGGTGGTGCTGGCCCGGGACCGGGAGGGTTACAACAGCCTGTGCCGGGTCATCACGCGCGGCCGGCGCGCAGCCGACAAGGGCGACTATCTCCTGCACCAAGAAGACCTGGCAGATGGCTTGCCGGGTTGCTGGGTGCTGTGGATCCCGGGCGACATCATCGATGTGGCAACAGGCCAGTGGCTCAAGGGCTGCTTTGGCGAACGTGCAAGGCTGGTTGCGGAGTGGTTCGGCAGCGACGAACGCCAGGCGCGCTTCGCCCAGCTCGAACAGGCGGCAATGCAGCTGCACCTGCCCATCGTGGCTTGCGGTGGCGTGCAGATGCACGTGCGCGGGCGGCGTGCCCTGCAGGACACCCTGACGGCAATACGCCTGCGCCTGCCGCTGGCGATCGCCGGCTACCATCTCAATCCGAATGGCGAGCGACACCTGCGTTCGCGAGAACGGATTGCCCGCATCTATCCTTCGACCTGGCGCGAGGAAAGCCTGCGGCTGGCAGCAAGCTGCACTTTCCGGCTGGACGAGCTGCGTTACGAATACCCGGAAGAACTGGTGCCGGCCGGTGAAACGCCAACTTCGCATTTGCAGCAACTGACCCGGCAGGGCATGAAGCAGCGCTGGCCGCAGGGTGCGCCCGATAGCGTGCAGCGGCAAGTCGAGCATGAACTCCGGCTGATTGCCGAAATGCGTTATGAACCCTTTTTCCTGACGGTGCATGACGTGGTGGCCTTTGCACGTTCGCGCGACATTCTCTGCCAGGGTCGTGGTTCGGCAGCGAATTCGGCCGTGTGTTTCTGTCTCGGCATTACCGAGGTCGACCCGGCACGCATGTCACTGGTGTTCGAGCGTTTCATTTCCAAGGAGCGCGACGAACCGCCTGATATCGATGTCGATTTCGAGCACGAGCGCCGCGAGGAAGTCATCCAGTACATCTATGCAAAGTATGGTCGCGAGCGAGCGGCACTGGCAGCGACAGTGATTACCTACCGACCGCGCAGTGCGGTACGTGATGTCGGCAAGGCGCTGGGTCTTGCGAGTGCGCAGGTGGAAAACCTGGCACGTGCCTTCCAGTGGTGGGATGGTCGCAAGCAGGTGGCCGAGCGCATCGAAAGCGCGGGGCTTGATCCGGCCAACCCGGTAATCCACCGGCTTTGCGTGCTGGTCGACCAGTTGCTGGGTTTCCCGCGACACCTTTCCCAGCACGTCGGTGGTTTCGTGATTGCGCGCAACAGTCTTGACGAACTGGTGCCGGTGGAAAATGCCAGCATGGCGGAACGCACCGTCATCCAGTGGGACAAGGATGACTTGGAGTCACTGGGGCTTTTGAAGGTCGACGTGCTGGCGCTCGGCATGCTGACGGCGATCCGGCGCGCGCTGGACATGGTGAACAACTGGCGTGGCAGTGAGTACAGTCTTGCGACCGTGCCGGCGGAGGACCCGGATACCTATGCCATGATCCAGCAGGCCGACACGATGGGCGTGTTCCAGATCGAGTCGCGTGCGCAGATGGCGATGCTGCCGCGACTCAGGCCAGCCTGTTTCTATGATCTCGTGATCGAGGTGGCTATCGTGCGCCCCGGGCCCATCCAGGGCGACATGGTGCATCCCTACCTGCGGCGGCGCTGCGGCGAAGAGACAGTGTCCTATCCCAGCGATGCCGTGCGACACGTGCTGGAACGTACCCTGGGGGTGCCGATCTTCCAGGAACAGGCCATGCAACTGGCGGTCGTGGCTGCGGGCTTCACGCCGGGCGAAGCCGACCGCCTGCGGCGGGCGATGGCAGCCTGGCGCAAGCGTGGTGGCATCGAGCCGTTTCGCGAGCGGCTGCTGGACGGCATGCGCGATCGTGGTTACAGCGAGGCGTTTGCCGAGCAGATCTACCGGCAGCTTCAGGGCTTTGGCGAATACGGCTTCCCCGAGTCGCATTCAGCCAGCTTCGCCTTGCTGGTGTATGTCTCGGCCTGGTTGAAATGCCATGAGCCGGCTGCCTTCTGTGCTGCCCTGTTGAACAGCCAGCCAATGGGTTTCTATGCACCAGCGCAACTGGTGCAGGATGCGCAACGACATGGCGTGAACATCCTGCCGGTGGACGTTCAGTGCAGTGACTGGGATTCAACCCTGGAACGGCAGGCCGACAGTGAACAGGACCGCGAGCCGGCAGTGCGGCTCGGACTGTCCCGCGTACGTTCGCTGGATGTCGAGTCGGCCGAGCGCCTGGTGGCCGCGCGACGTGACCGGGTGTTCCAAAGCGTCAATGATCTCGCGCGTCGTGCCGGCTTGTCGCGCCAGGCCCTGGAGGCATTGGCCGCAGCCGATGCCTTGCGCTCGCTCGGCGGGCACCGACATCGCGCCTTCTGGAACGTCGCGGGCGTGGAAGCACCGATGCCCTTGATCCGCGAGCCCGAGTTCGCCGAGGCACTGCCCATGCTTGCAGCACCCACCGAGGGCCAGAACATCGTGCAGGATTATGCCCAGCTAGGCCTGACCCTGGGGCGGCATCCACTGGCCTTGTTGCGCGCCCGACTGCTCGAGGCACGTTGCCGTTCCGCTGCCGAGCTCTGGAAGCTGCCGACGGACATGCCGGTGCGCGTTGCCGGCATCGTGATCAATCGCCAGCGGCCGAGCACCGCCAAGGGCGTGACTTTCATGACCCTGGAAGACGAGACCGGGCAGGTGAATCTCATCATCTGGCGCAAGCTGGCCGAGCAACAGCGCAAGGTGATGCTGCAGTCACGCTTGCTGGTGGTTGACGGTCAGTTGCAGCGGCAGGGGGATGTGCTGCATGTCATTGCGGGGAATCTCGAAGATCGCAGCGAATGGCTGGGCCGCCTGGCGACTCGCTCCAGGGACTTTCATTGAGCAGGAATTCTCATGGCGATGAATGCAGTCTTGCAAGAATCGAGGGGAGACAGATCCGCAACTGCCGGCAGGGCCGGCAGCGCAGGGTGGGCAAGTTCGAAGCGAGCTACTGCCAGTCGTCGTCGAAGACGTCGCTCAACTGGCTGCGCAGTCGCTTGTTCTCGAGGTAATCCTCGACCGATTGCCAGGCAGCGGTCCGGGTCCGCGTCTTGCCAGGCTTGCGGGCATGCCGTTTTTCAAGGCTGGCTTCGATGGCATCGAACTCGTCGTCGCTGCCCTCCAGGTCGAAGTCATCCAGGTCTTCATCTCTACTGACACCCATCGCATTGTCCTCATACGCCAGGTAGTGCGTCAGACCAGCGCGCACCGGAAGCGGATCCCGGCGAGCACATCGGAAGAAACATGTCTTCCTTGAGCGCTATATAGTTGCTGGCCGGAGCGAAATCAACAGAAATTTTCCCGGATGTTGCCAACCGCAAGCTGGCAGCCGATGAACGGTTGCTGCCGTGCAGGCATGGATGCAAAAAAGCCGCGGTACCTTCACGGTACCGCGGCCCCGGAGTTGTTGCTTCATCCGGATTCAATAACCGTCAGGCGCCCCGGTATGCGGTTTCGCTGCGCGCCAGGCGTTCCTGACGACGGGCATGCTTCCGGTCTTCGTACTTCGCCTGGATCATCAGCAGGGATGGCGTGACGATCAGGGTCAGGAGCGTAGCGAAGAACAGTCCGCCCGCGACCGCCGAGGACAACTGGATCCACCACTGTGTTGACGGGCCGCCGATGCTGATGTGCCGACCAATGAGGTCGATGTTCACGCCGAGCACCATCGGCATCAGGCCGAGGATGGTGGTTACCGTGGTCAGCAGCACCGGCCGCAGTCGCTGGGCACCGGTTCGCAGCACGGCTTCCATGGCCTCCATGCCGGACTTCCGGAGCACGTTATAGGTGTCGATCAACACGATGTTGTTGTTGACCACGATACCGGCCAGCGCGATCACGCCGATACCGCTCATCACGATGCCGAAGGGCTTGTTCATCAACAGGTGACCGAGGAACACGCCGCCCGTGGAGAAGATGATGGCAGTCAGGATCAGGAAGGCCTGGTAGAAGCTGTTGAACTGCGTGACCAGCACGATGGCGATCACGAACAGCGCTATGCCAAAGGCCTTGCCAAGGAACGCCTGTGCCTCGGCCTGCTCCTCGTCCTCACCCTTGAATTCCACTTCCACGCCGGGCGGAATGTCATCGGCGCTCAGGCTGTTGCGCAGTTCTTCGACCAGCTCGGAGGACAGGGTGTCCGGCGCATGGTCTGCCATGATGGTGACCGTGCGCCGCATGTCGGCGCGCTTGATGGTGCCGACCTTCTGGCCTGCCTCGCGCGTCACGAAATTTGCGATCGGCACATTGCCCTGGTTGGTCGGGATGCGCAGCATGTCCAGCTGATCGAGGTTGCGCTCGGCAAGCGGAAAGCGCACGCGGATGTCGATCTCGTCATCGGAGTCGTCTGGTCGATATTCACCGACCTTGATCCCGTTGGTGACGAACTGCACCACGCCACCCACCGTGGCCACATCCGCACCGAAGCGTGCTGCCATCGCACGGTCGACCTTGATGCGCCACTCGATGCCCGGCAACGGTCTCGAATCCTCGATGTCGCGCATGCCGTCGATGTCGGCCATGGCGGCGCGCAGATTGTCGGCGGCTTCGTCGAGACGTTCCGGGAAGCGCGACGAGACCTGCAACTGGATGGGCTTGCCCTGGCCCGGGCCCGCATTTGGCGTGGTGGTTTCGATTTCAATGCCGCTCAGGTCATTGGTTCGCTGGCGAATCTCCTCCATGATCTCGGCGGCCGGGCGGCGCAGTTCCCAGTCGACCAGCTTGAGACTGATCTGGCCGATCTTGTCTTCGCGGTTGCTTTGTCCGCCACCGCCACCGCCGCCACCGACGCGGGTATAGACCGAGGCAAATTCTTCCATGCCGAGAATGCGCTGTTCCGCTTCGCCGACCAGCACGTCCATTTCATCCACCGACAGGTCGCCGCGAGCGTAGATGTTCACCCAGGCCACTTCCGGCTCCACGTTCGGGAAGAACTCCGTGCCGCGACCGAACTGGCCGTAAGCCAGGAAGATGACAACCAGGGCCATCGTGGAAAAAACGAGAATGCGGCCAGGCGCATGCAATGCCTTTTCCAGCACGCCGATGTACCAGCCGGTAAAGCCACCGACGGCATGAATGTCGCCGGTTTCTGCTGCTGCAAGGCGTGAACGTGTGACTTCGTTCATGGAGCCTGCCTTGCCGTAAATCGAGCCGAGCGTCGGCACGAAGATCAATGCCATCAGCAGGGAGGAGGCCAGCGTGGCGATCAGGGTGATCGGCAGGTATCCCATGAACTGCCCGACCATCCCGGGCCAGAAGACCAGCGGTGCGAAGGCCGCCAGGGTGGTGATGGTGGAGGTGATGATCGGCCAGCCCATGCGTTGCGAAGCGGCCGCATAGGCACCCTTGCGATCCATGCCTTCGGCCATCTTGCGGTCGGCGTACTCGGTGACGACGATTGCGCCATCGACCAGCATGCCGACTGCCATGATCAGCGAGAACAGCACCACGATATTGACGGTGATGCCGGACGCGCCGAGCCACATGAGTCCGGCGAGGAAGGAGCCGGGAATGGCGATGCCGACCAGGCTGGCCGTGCGGGCGCCAAGAATGCCGATGATCACGATGACAACCAGCAATACGGCAGACAGCACGTTGTTCTGCAGGTCGGTCAGCATGTTGCGAATGTCATCCGACTTGTCACGCGAGTAGGTGACCTCGATGCCGGGCGGCCACATCTGGCTTTCGTCGGACACGATGGCGCGCACGGCCTCGACCGTTTCGATGATGTTCTCGCCCGCGCGCTTGACGACTTCCAGGCCGATGGCCGGTTCACCGTTGATGCGGGCGTAGCTGGTCGCATCCTTGTAGGTGCGGCGCACGCTGGCAACATCACGGAAGCGGACTACACGGTCGCCGCTGACTTTCAGGGGCAGGTTGAGCACGTCATTCGGATCTTCGAACACACCCGGCACCTTCACCGGTGCCTGTCCCAGGGTGCTGTTGAGACTGCCCGCCGCGACCAGCTGGTTGTTGCGGGAGAAGATCGGATAGATGTCTTCCGGTGCAAGGCCGTAGGATTCGATGGTGAGCGGATCGACGACCACTTCCAGCAGTTCCTCGCGGTCACCATAGAGATCGACTTCGAGGACGCCGGAAACGCCCTCGATCTTGTCCTTGAGATCCTTGGCAATGCGGACCAGCGTGCGTTCCGGAACCTTGCCGGAGATGTTGATCACCAGCATCGGGTCCTGCTTGGAAATCTTCACTTCGTTGACCGTCGGGTCGTCGGTTTCCTGTGGCAGCTTGGCCTTGGCCGCATCGACCTTCTCGCGCACGTCGAGCAATGCCTGGTCGGTGTCCACCGTGCCGGCCTCGAACTCCAGCGTTACGTTGGCACCACCCTCGTAGGCGGCGGCTGTCATTTCCTTCAGGCCCTCGATGGCACGCAGTTCCTGTTCCATCGGCCGTACCAGCAGGCGCTCTGCATCCTCGGGCGAAATTCCGTCATGCTTCATGCTGACGTAGATGACCGGAATGTCGATGTCGGGTTCCGCTTCCTTCGGGATGGTGACGTAGGTTACCGAACCGGCAACCAGGATCAGCACCAGGGTCGAGAGCACGGTTCGCGAGTGCGCCAGGATGGTGGCAATCGGTCCGGACATTACTGCTCTCCCTTGCCAGCCAGTGCTGCTGCCGGTGTGGTCGTCTCGACGACCGGCCTGACCCGGTCACCGTCGCGCACGAAGCCCTGGCCGACAGTGATGATGCGCGCCTTGCTTCCCAGGCCATCGATCCAGATGCCATTGTCGGTGGACTTCACGACGGTGACGGGCATGAACTGCACGCGGTCGTTGTCATCGACAACCTTGACGCCGATATCACCGTTCTTGTCCAGGGCCAGGATGGCAGGCGAAATGCGATGCGCGAGACCCGTGCCGATCGGCAGGTCGATTTCCGCAGTGACGCCGGCAGGCAGGGCATGGTCACTGTTATCCACTTCGATCTCCACCAGGAACGTACGGGTGGTTTCCTCGGCGACCGGGGCGATGTAACGGATCTTGCCGCTGGCAGTCTGGCCGGTAATCAACCTGGCGCTGGCCTGCTTGCCGACCTCGAGGTTGGCGCGCTCGGTCTCGGATACGCTGCCGGTGATGATCAGGGTGTCGAGCTCGACGAATTCGCCAATAGGGTCTGCCACCTTCACGTAGTCACCCACTTCCACCATGCGCGTATTCAGGCTGCCGGCGAAGGGTGCCTTGATGGAGGTCTTGTCGAGATCGATGCGGATGCGTTTCAACTCGGCTTTCGCCGCCTCCAGTCCTGCCATGGCTTCGGCAATGCGCACGTCTGACGACAGGCTGTCGCCCTGCAAGCGCTTTTCGGCGTCATACTGGATGCGGGCCTTCTCGACATCGGCCTCGGCACGACGCAGCTGCTCGCGGCGGTCACGCGTGTCGATGGTGACCAGCGCGGTGCCGGTCTCGACATGCAGGCCGCGTTCGGCGTTGACAGCGGTTACCGTGCCGGCGGTTTCGGCTTTCAAGGTCACGCTGCGGGCCGGTTCGCTGCGACCATAAACCGTCACGAAACGCGCAACCGGCTCCGCCTGTTGCTCGGTTACCCGCACTTCCTGCAACGGTTTCTCTGCCGTGGCCGTCGATCCTTCTGCCGCAGGGGATTCTTCGGCGGGCATGAACAACGCCGAACTCATCCAGATGACAATGGCCAGCAGGATGGTGCCGGATAGGATCCAGGGGCTGCGGTTGCTGTTGCTCGACATGTTTCTTTTCCTTGCTCTTGTCGTTCAGAAAGTTGATTGCGAGTAGTCAGGCACGCTTGCGAGATGTCTGACTGCCCCTGGTCGTGATTTGTTCCAGCAAATTCTGGCGGTATTCAGTGATGAAATCGCGGCTGGCTTTCATGGCCGCATGCGCCATGCCGGCACCGAAGCGCTGCCCCGGCTCGATGTCCCATTCGCCGCGATCATGCTGGGCGAACAGATGTTCCAGCATGGACAGGTCGCGTGTCAGTTCGCCCAGCCGCTCGTCGATGATGGCGCGCAGCCGGTCCTCGGGAAGCCGGTGCGCAAAATGCAGCAGCACCAGGAATTCCGAGCGGATCTTGTGGCGTGGTGGCGTGCTTTCCAGGGATTGCTGGAAGACCTCGCGGCCGGCAGCGGTGATGGCATAGACCTTGCGATCCGGCCTGCTTGCCTGGGCTTCCGCACGACAGGTCACCAGGCCTTTCTCGGTCAATTCCGCCAGCGCCGGGTAGATCGAGCCGAAACCCGCCACGAAAAAATGGCTGAAGGTGCATTCGAAGGTTTTCTTGATGTCATAACCGGAGGCTTCGCCTTCGGTCAGCACACCCAGGCAGAGGGTCTTGACGTCCATGGAACAGTCTCGTTGCGAGAAAGCCTGGTAGTTTACTATATCGAAACGTTATATCGAAGCTATATAAAAGTGAATTTTCCCCCACTGCGCGGGGTCTGATTATGGCCTTGCAGAACAAGGACTTGTCGCTACCATGAGCAGGGTCGCTCAAGGGGAGGAACAGGCATGGCATTCCAGGACATCATCGAGTTCGAGACCGGCGGCCGGGGTACCGAGGACATCACCGCGCGGGTCAACGCGGCACTGGAGCATGCGGGCATCGAGACGGGTATCTGCCAGTTGTTCATCCTTCATACCAGTGCCTCGCTGCTGCTGACCGAGAATGCCGATCCCGACGTGCGCGGTGATATCGAGACCGTCCTGGCCGACCTGGCGCCGGATGGCGATGCCCGCTTCCGGCATCGCGACGAAGGTCCCGATGACATGTCGGCGCACATCAGGACCATGCTGACCGAATCGTCACTGGTAGTGCCGGTTGCTGCGGGCCGCCTGAAGCTGGGCACCTGGCAGGGCGTGTTCCTTTATGAACACCGGGCAGCGCCACACCGGCGCCGAATCGTTGTTACCGTGCTGGGCTGATCAGGCTGTCAAAGCAGTGATTCGACAAACGCCTTGTGCTTGCCGATGCGGAAATCGGCAAGTACGGCATCCTTGATGGTTCCATCCTGGTCGATGAGATAGGTAACGCGTCGCACGCCGATGCCCAGCGGGCCATTGGCATCGTAGGCCTTGATCACGCGCTTGTCCTCATCCGAGAGGAGGATGAATGGCAACTGGTGTTCGGCCCTGAATTTTGCATGTGATGCCGGGCCCTGCGGGCTGACCCCGGCAATGCTCATGCCCTTGGCCTGGCTGCGCGGGAACTGGTCACGCAGGTTGCAGGCTTCCTTGGTGCATCCCGGCGTGAAGTCGGCCGGGTAGAAATACAGGAGGACCGGACCATTCTTCAGCAGCGTGGTGAGTGAAACCTCGCCATCACGATCGGAGGGCAGGGTGAAGTCGGGGGCCTTGCTGCCAATTTCCAGCATGTCTTTCTCCTTGTTCGGGAATGTCGTCGTCAGCCCGTGGCGCGAAAGTCCACTTCCAGCAGGTTGTAGTGGGTGTGCTGGAAGCCCAGCGCCAGGTAGACGGCGGTTGCGTGTTCGTTCTGCTTCTCCACGTAGAGCCGGATGCCGCAGACGTCTGGCTCGGTTTCCGCCAGCTCTTTTATATGGCGATACAGTGCGCCAAAAGCGCCACTGCCACGAATCGAGCGGTCGACGTACACGCTCTGGATCCACCAGAACCAGCCATTGCGCCAGTCCGACCATTCGTAGGTGATCATGGTCTGGCCCAGTGCCTTGCCATCGACCTCGTAGATGAAATAGCGGCCCTTGTGCGGATCAGACAACAAGGCACCCACCCCGGGTTCGAGCACCGCGGCCGGTATGTCCTTGTCCTCGGTTTCCTTGGCCAGCAACTGGTTGAAGCGCACGATCGTGTCGCGGTCGTCAGGCCTGGCGTTGCGAATGCTTGCTTTCATGACCCCATACCTTCCTGCATGACGCATTACCGAGTATGTCGAGTATGTTGCACGGTGCTCCGGCTGTCGAATGGCGGAATCCGGGCGCAGACTGGCCCGGGGCTTGCGGCTGGCAGGTGCCTGCATGAATGCAGGCTGGTGGACCTGGCGCGCTTGAGCTTGCTGCATCGCATCTTGATTCCGCCATGCCGTACCTGTCAGATAGTCGCCTTTGCCGCGGGCGGGGCCTGGAGACGAAATGCCGATGTACTGGAAAAGCATGTGTGCCTGCGTATTGCTGCTGACGCTGCTGCCACTTGAAAGCGTGGCGGACGAGGACAAGTTCTTCGATCCGACCGAGCGGACCACGACGGATTTTTCGTTCACCTACCACGCTGGCGTCCTGGCCTACGAGCGCAGGACCCTGCGGAAGACCGAAACGTACCGGAACTGGAGTGGCGAGCAATTCGAAATTGAAATTTTCGAGCCCAACCTCAAGTGGCAGCACGAGTATGTCCAGGTCGGTGCGACTTCCCGTTTCGGTCGCTTCATCGATCTCGATTTTCGCATTGGCATTGCAACGTCGGACAGCGATACCGAGATCTTCGACGATGGCAGCACCAACGAGGTCGAGCGGGAACTGAACTACCTGCTCGATGCCTACGCGAGAATCTATGACCATCGGCGTACGGAATGGCGTCCGTTCCTGGTCTTCGGGCTGCGCAAGCAGTCGGCCAATGTGTTTGACGACAACGGTTTCATGCTGGGCGGGGGAGTGGAGTTTGCCCTGTCGCGTGAATACTGGGTCAATATCGAATACAAGGAAATGATTTCCGGTGGGCAATTCCAGTCCAACAGCCTCAATTTCTCCTTGCAGTATTTCTACCGGTAGCCCGCCACGGCGGGGGTGAGGCCGATGGGTCTTTCGGTTACAATCCGGCGGCTTGTGAGCCTATCGCCCCGGTAGCTCAGCTGGATAGAGCAGTCGCCTCCTAAGCGACAGGTCGCAGGTTCGACTCCTGCCCGGGGCACCAATCTTGCTGGTTGAAAATTCGCTTAAAATCAGCGATATCTCGACAAAAAGCGATAAATGTCGCCAAATGAGGTGAACGCCAGCACTGGCGTTCTCGGCTTTTCGCGCCTGGCTGGCTGGCGGTGATCGCCGCGCCGCGTTGCCAGGTGCTGTCGACGAGCTTTGGCATCCGGCAATAATGCGCTTCAAATGCCCGCCATGCTTGGATTTTTTCCGGAAACGGCGTTTCTTCTTCCTGCCAGATCAGCTAAACTTTCCGCCCTGTTGCTCGTGTCATCACAGCGTTTCCCCGGATTGATCGCTTTCGGCCGTTGAAGTCGAAAAAGTTCCCGAAATTCAAGGGCTTGGGTGATGCGGCGACTGCAGGGCCCCGACCAAGGGGTTACCGTCATCAATTCCGCGACCAAGAAGGGCGTTGATAACAACACAATGAGTGACTCATACGAACAGCAATTGAAGTCCTCCCTTTTTTCCGGTGGCAATGCAGCCTACCTGGAAGAACTCTACGAACATTTCCTGGCTGATCCCTCCAGCCTGCCCGACGAATGGCAGGATTATTTCCGTGGCTTCGAGGCGGCGGGACACGAGGGCGGCGGCATTCCGCACGGCCCCATCAAGCAGGAATTCGCCGCGCGCGCCCGGCAGCCACGGCTGGCCGCCAGTGGTGGTGTCGATGAGAGCCTGATTCGCAAGCAGGCCTCGGTGATGCGCCTGATCGAGGCCTATCGCGGTCGCGGTCATCGGCGTGCCAAGACCGATCCGCTAGACCTGACCGAACTGCCCGACGTTCCGGACCTGACCCCGGCCTTCCATGGCCTGGGCGATTCGGACATGGACACCGAGTTCGCCACGCTTGCTGATGGCGGTGATGCCACCATGAAGCTGCGCGACCTGGTCTCCATGCTGGACGAGACCTACACCGGTTCCATCGGTTTCGAATACATGCATGTCACCAACTCGGAAGAGCGCGGCTGGCTGAAGCAGCAGATCGAAGGCAGTCGTGGCAAGGCGGACCTGCAGAAAGACGAAAAGATCAACCTGCTCGAGCAGCTGACGGCTGCCGAGGGCATGGAAAAATACCTGCATACGCGTTACGTGGGCCAGAAGCGATTTTCGCTGGAAGGTGGCGAGAGCCTCATTCCGATGTTGAACGACCTGATCCAGCAGGGCGGCAAGCAGGGCGTCGAAGAAATTGTGGTCGGCATGGCGCATCGCGGTCGCCTGAACGTGCTGATCAACGTGCTTGGCAAGAGCCCGTCGGAGCTGTTCTCCGAATTCGAAGGCAAACATGACAACCACGAAGATCGCTCGGGTGATGTGAAGTACCACCAGGGCTTCTCGTCCGACATCAAGACCGAAGGTGGCAATGTCCATCTCGCGCTGGCATTCAATCCGTCGCATCTCGAGATCGTCAATCCGGTGGTCGAAGGATCCGTGCGTGCTCGCCAGGATCGTCGTTGCGACAAGCATGGCGAAAAGGTCATGCCGATCCTGGTGCATGGCGACGCCGCCTTTGCGGGCCAGGGCGTGGTCATGGAAACGCTGCAGCTGTCGCAGGCGAGAGGTTTCGCCACCGGCGGCACGGTTCATATTGTCTGCAACAACCAGGTCGGATTCACGATTTCCGACCCGCGCGATGCGCGCTCGACGCCGTACTGCACCGACATTGCCAAGATGCTCGAGGCACCTATCCTGCACGTGAACGGTGACGACCCCGAGGCGGTCATCCATGCCACGCGCATTGCATTGAATTACCGCCAGCGCTTTCACAAGGACGTGGTAATCGACCTCGTCTGCTATCGCCGTCATGGTCACAACGAGGCCGACGAGCCTTCGGCTACCCAGCCGGTCATGTACAAGACCATTCGCGCCAAGAAAACCACGCGTGGCATTTATGCCGACCAGCTGGAAGGCGAGGGCGTGGTTGACGGCGATGCGATCAAGAAGATGCTGGACGACTATCGCGGCGGCCTGGAAGAGGGCCAGACGCGTGCCAAGTCGCATCTCGGCATGATCGGCAACGAATACACGGTCGACTGGTCGAAGTATTTCCGCCAGTCGCTGGAAGACGAAGTCGACACGACCATCAAGAAATCCGACGTCAAGAAGCTCGGCGATCGCATCATCGATGTCCCTGACGACGTCGAACTGCACAGCCGTGTCGAAAAGATCGTCGAGGGGCGTCGCAAGATGCTGGCCGGCGAGATCGACATGGACTGGGGTTTCGCCGAGACAATGGCCTATGCATCGCTGCTGACCTCCGGCAGCCCGGTACGCCTGGTCGGCCAGGATTCCGGACGCGGTACCTTTTTCCACCGCCATGCGGTCTGGCACAACCAGAAGGATGCCGGCACCTACGTGCCGCTCCGTCACCTGTCGGATGACCAGCGCAGTTTCACGGTAGTGGATTCACTGCTGTCGGAAGAAGCGGTGCTCGGTTTCGAATACGGTTACTGCACGGCTGATCCGACCACGCTGGTGATCTGGGAAGCCCAGTTCGGCGACTTCGCAAACGGGGCGCAGGTTGTGGTCGACCAGTTCCTGTCTTCTGGCGAGGCCAAGTGGGGCCGCCTCTGCGGCCTGGTCATGTTCCTGCCGCACGGTTACGAAGGACAAGGCCCCGAGCATTCCTCGGCGCGCCTCGAGCGCTACCTGCAGCTTTGTGCCCAGCACAACATGCAGGTCTGCGTACCGACCACGCCGGCCCAGATGTTCCACATGCTGCGCCGGCAGATGGTTCGCGAATTGCGCAAGCCGCTGATCGTGATGACGCCGAAGAGCCTGCTGCGCCACAAGCAGTCGGTTTCGCCGCTGTCGGACCTGACGGGTGGCAAGTTCCACCTGATCATCCCGGAAATCGACGACATCAAGCCCAAGTCGGTCAAGACGGTGGTCTTCTGTTCCGGCAAGGTCTATTACGACCTCCTGGAAGAGCGCCGCAATGAAGAGCTGGACGACGTCGCTCTGGTCCGCATCGAACAGCTGTATCCCTTCCCCGAGAAGGAATACGCAGAAGAGCTGGCAAAGTATTCGAATGCCACCGACATCGTCTGGTGCCAGGAAGAGCCGATGAACCAGGGTGCCTGGTACCAGATTCGTCACCGCCTCCAGGGTGGGCTCGGCAAGAAACACGAACTGCGCTACGCAGGCCGCGAACATGCGGCGTCGACGGCAGCTGGTTACTACCAGATGCATGTCGCAGAGCAGAAAGCATTGATTGATGACGCATTGAATGGCGGTCGCAACACTGCCAATTCCAACAAATCCAAGAAAACAGGTACGGAGTAGTCATGAGCACCGAAGTCAAGGTTCCGCAACTTCCGGAATCCGTCGCCGACGCGACGCTGGTCAACTGGCACAAGAAAGAGGGCGATTACGTCGAGCGCGACGAGAACCTCGTCGACATCGAGACCGACAAGGTCGTGCTCGAGTGCCCGGCACCGGCATCGGGTGTCCTGAAGTCGATCAAGGCCGAGGATGGCTCGACCGTCGGTAGCGATGAAGTGATTGCCGTGATCGAAGAGGGCGAAGGCGCTCCGGCCGGTGATTCTGATGGCGACAAGAAGGAAGACAAGCCTGCCGCCAGCCAGGAAAAGAGCGAGAGCAAGAGCGAGCAGAAGTCGAGCGGTGGCGACAAGCCATTGAGCCCGTCGGTTCGCCGCCTGGTCGAAGAGCATGACCTCGATCCGTCGAAGATCTCGGGTACCGGCAAGGACGGCCGCCTCACCAAGGCCGATGTGCTGGATTACATGGAGAACGGTGGCGACAAGGGCGGCAGCCAGCCGGCCGACAAGTCGTCAGCGGCTAGCGGTTCGGCAGCGCCGGCCGCGCGAGGCAGTCGTGAAGAGCGTCGCGTGCCGATGACCCGCCTGCGTTCGCGCATTGCCGAGCGCATGATGGAAGCCAACAACGACACCGCGATGCTGACCTCGTTCAACGAGATCGACATGACGGCTGTCATGGAACTGCGCAAGAAGTACAAGGAATCCTTCGAGAAGGAGCACGGCATCAAGCTCGGCTTCATGTCCTTCTTTGTCAAGGCGGCGCTGGAAGCGCTGAAGAAGTTCCCGGTCGTTAATGCCTCCATCGAAGGCAACGACATCATCTACCACGACTACTTCGACGTCGGCATTGCCGTGTCGACCGAAAAGGGCCTGGTCGTGCCGGTGCTGCGTGACGTCGATCAGATGAGTCTCGCCGACATCGAGCGCACCCTGGCGGACTTCGCCGGCAAGGCACGCGACGGCAAGCTGGCGCTGGAGGACATGACCGGCGGCACCTTCACCATCACCAATGGCGGCGTGTTCGGTTCGCTTTTCTCGACGCCGATCCTGAACCGTCCGCAAAGCGCGATCCTCGGCATGCATGCCATCAAGGAACGTGCTGTGGTCGTGGATGGCAAGGTCGAGGCGCGACCGATGATGTACATCGCCCTGACCTACGATCATCGCATCGTCGATGGCAAGGAAGCGGTGCTGACGCTGGTGACCATCAAGAACATGCTGGAAGATCCGGCTCGACTCCTCATGGGCGTCTGAGCAGGATCCGGCAATCGAACTCGAAACTGACTTGAACAAGATTTAGGAGTTGTAATGGCTAAGTCCTACGACGTGATCGTCATCGGTGGTGGTCCCGCCGGTTACCCGGCAGCGATTCGCGCCGCCCAGAACGGTTTCAAGGTGGCATGCATTGATTCGTGGAAGAACTTCGATGGTTCGCATGCCTTTGGTGGTACCTGCCTGAACGCAGGCTGCATTCCCTCCAAGGCGATGCTCGAATCTTCGGAAATGTTCCACAAGGCGAATCACGAGCTCTCGAAGCATGGCGTCAAGCTGGGCAAGGTCGAGCTCGACCTCAAGACCATGCAGGAACGCCGTGCCGGCATCGTCAAGCAGCTGACCAGCGGCATCGGCCAGTTGCTGAAGGGCAACGGCGTCGATCCGATCAAGGGACACGGTCGCCTGTTGAAGGACGGCAAGGTCGAGGTCACCGACTTCGACGACGATTCCAAGAAGGAAGTGCTGGAAGGCAAGCACATCGTGATCGCTGCGGGTTCGCAGCCGATCGAACTGAAGTCGGTCGCACCGTTCGATGATGAAGTGATCGTCGACTCCTGGCGTGCCCTGGAATGGGACAGCGTGCCGAAGAAGCTCGGTGTCATCGGTGGTGGTGTCATCGGCCTGGAAATGGGCAGCGTCTGGAAGCGCCTTGGTGCCGAAGTTACCGTTTTCGAAGCGATGGACAACTTCCTGTTCATGGCCGACCAGCAGGTTGCCAAGGTCGCGCAGCGCGATTTCAAGAAGCTGGGTCTCGACATCAAGCTGGGTGCCAAGGTCAGCAAGGCCAAGGCAAACAAGAAATCGGTAACGGTGACTTACGAAGACAAGTCCGGCGAGCAGGAAATGAAGTTCGACAAGCTGATCGTCGCGGTCGGCCGTCGCCCTTACACCGAGAACCTGCTGGAAGATGGTTGTGGCGTGAACCTCGACGATCGTGGCTTCATCAAGGTTGACGAAGAGTGCCGTACCGACAAGGCCAACATCTATGCCATTGGCGACTGCGTGCGCGGCCCGATGCTGGCGCACAAGGCCACCGAGGAAGGCATCATGGTCGCGGACCTGATTGCCGGCAAGGTGGCGGAAGTGAATTACGACGTCATCCCGTCGGTCATCTATACCCACCCGGAAGTGGCATGGGTCGGCAAGACCGAAGAGCAGCTGAAGGAAGAGGGTGTGCCTTACAAGGCTGGTACCTTCAACATGGCTGCCAACGGACGTGCCAAGGCCATGGAAGCGGCTTCCGGCCTGATCAAGTTCCTGGCGCATGAAAAATCTGACGAGATCCTCGGCGTGCACATCGTCGGTCCGATGGCCTCCGAGCTGATTGCCGAGGCTGTGGTGGCAATGGAATTCCGCGCCAGCGCGGAAGATATCCAGCGCACCATTCATGCGCATCCGGCGCTGGCCGAGGGCATGCATGAGGCGGCGCTGGCCGTGGACAACATGGCCATTCACGCCATCAACAAGAAGTAATCGCTGCAGGCAGCAGCGTGAAACGAAACGGAGCGCACTGCGCTCCGTTTTTTTTTGTGGCATCTTCGGGCAAATCCTGAGAACCAGGAGGAAGTGCATGCGCCTGCTTTGTCTAGTTGTCCTGTTCCTTGCCGCACCCGCCCAGGCGGGCGTCGTGTTCATGTATCACCGCTTCGGCGAAAGCGAGTACCCTTCGACGAATATCCGCATGGAGCAGTTCGAGCGCCAGCTCGAGTATCTTGCGGAGAACGGGTACGAGGTCTGGCCGCTTCCGAGACTGGCAGCTGCCCTCGAGGCAGGCGAGAACATCCCGGACAGGGTGGTCGCACTGACCATCGACGATGCCTATGCGAGCGTTCATGGCAAGGCATGGCCATTGCTGCGTCGATACGATTTCCCGTTCACGGTGTTCGTCTCGACCGACATGGTGGACTCTGGTGCGAGCGATTACATGAGCTGGCAGCAGTTGCGCGAGCTGCATGCGGCGGGCGTTACCCTGGCAAACCATACCGCCACCCATGATTACCTGGTGCGGCGGAAGGATGCTGAATCCGAGACGGCATGGCTGAGGCGGGTCTCTTCCGATATCGGCAAGGCCCAGCGGCGGTTGCAGGAGGAGCTGGGCAAGGAAGCGAACGAATCACCACGGCTCTTTGCCTGGCCCTACGGTGAATACAGCCTTGCCTTGAAGGATCGTGTCGAGAAAATGGGCTACCTGGCCTTCGGCCAGCATTCTGGCGCCGTCTACCCGGGAGCGGACTTGCAGGCCTTGCCGCGTTTCCCGGTCAACGAACGTTATGGCGAGCTGGATGACTTTTCACTGAAAGCCGGAACGCGTGGTTTCCCCGTGCAGACGGTCTCTCCCGTCGATCCCGTTCGGAATGATGCCGTGGCACCGGAACTGCGAATCCGTTTCGGCAACAGTGATGCTCGCCTGGGCGAGATGGTCTGTTATTTCGGCAGTGAGCGGATCGAGCCCGAGCAGGTTTCGCCGGGCGAGTTCGTGGTCCAGGCAGGCGGCGATCTGCCGATGGGTCGCTCACGCTACAACTGCACCGCACCGGGTCCGGACGGGCGCTATTACTGGTACAGCCACCTGTGGATCAGGACGCGTTGATCACTTTCCGCCCGACTGCGCTTCGAGTTGCAGGCGTTTCAGTTCGTCCAGGTCGTTCTGTCGAAGCATCGCGGCGAGTTCCTCGACGTAGGCCTCGCCACGCTGGGAGTAGCTGTCCAGCTCTGGAGCCAGGGTCAACGGATCGGGTTGTTTTCCCTGTGCGCGCTGGCTGGCGCGCAATTCGCGAAAGCCGCGGTACGCCGAGCCGGTATTGAGGGTGTACATGTAATTGGCGACCGAAGCGCGAAGGTTCTCGAAAATGCGCACGTAATGACTGGCGTCCTCGCTGCGTTCCGAGGGTTCGAGTCCCTTGTCGGGATCCCAGGTCCACATGCCGAACAGGTTGTTTGCCTCGCGCGCGAAACGGGAGGTACCCCAGCCAGATTCGTTGGCGGCCTGGGCCAGCGCCAGCCCTGGCGGAATGATGTCGACCCGCAGCAGCAGCTCGTCTTCCATGTCCGGCGTGAAATTCCTCCCGTCCATGCCATAGCGTTCCGACATCACCAGCAATTCGCGTTCGACCTTGCTGTTGGCCGGGCCGGCTCGTCGTGCCGCCAGCAGTTCCGTCAGCCGGCGTCGATCTGCCCGGATGCGCGCGTTTTCGGCCGCGACCAGCGGCGCGAGGATCCGGAAGAACACGGCTTTCTTCTCGGCAACCGGCAATGCATCCATGTCCTCGGGCAGGGCTTGCACCGAAATGGGCGGCAAGGGAACTTCGGGCGGCCAGTGGTATCCGGTTTCCGCAAACCGGGTCGCCAGGTCCTTGCTGTCGCGCTCGCTCCAGCGCTCCCAGCTGATGTTTTCATGGAGGTTTGCAGCGCCAGGCAGCAGCACTCGTCCGAATACCGCAAGCAGCAGCACGCTGCCGGCTGCCAGCAGGACGATTCCCCAGTTATGCAAGCGCTCTTGGTCTGCCATGGTCACCGATCAATGTTGTCGTTCATGAAGGTGCCGCCATCAATGGCGGCCTACGCGCCGGGCGTCGAAAACACCGGGCATCGACGCCAGACGGTGCAGTGCGCGACCCAGTTCGTCAAGGTCTGAGACTTCCAGCGTCAAGGAGAGTTCAACCACATCCTCCTCCTCCAGCCGCCGGGTATTCAATGAGAGAATGTTCAGCTTCTGGTCGCTCATCAAGGCCGTCACGTCGCGCAAGAGTCCGCGGCGATCGTGCGCTTCGATGCGAACATTGACGGCATGGCGCTGGCCTTCATCTTCACCCCAGGACACCGGAATCACGCGGTTTGGTTCCTGGTTTTCCAGGTGCATGAGATGCGGGCAGTCTGCCCGGTGAATCGAAACACCGCGACCACGGGTGATGAATCCCCGAATGGCATCGGGTGGCACGGGCTGGCAGCAGCGCGCCGGGTGCGAGGCGAGGTCATCGACACCGCTCACCAGGAATTTCTGACGTGTGCGCCTCGCCGTGGCCTGGCGCGGCCGGATTTCGGGTTCGTCCAGGCCGGCCAGCCTTTGCAGGGCATTGTCCACCTGGTGGGCGGAAACATCGCCAGCTCCGACAGCAAGGCAGATGGCGTCGGCATCGCGAAGCTTGAAGTGGCGCGCAAGGGTCTCGATGTCGATACCTTCCACGCCCAGGCGTGCGATTTCCCGTTCGAGGATTGCCCGGCCTCGCGCGAGATTCGTCTCGTGCGACTGCTGTCGGAACCAGTAGCGAATCTTGTCGCGTGCCCGCGAACTGACCACATAGCCGTATTGCGCGTTCAACCAGTCACGCGACGGATCACCTTGCTTTGCCGTGATGATCTCGACCCGATCGCCCGTGTGCAGTTTCTCTGTCAATGGCACGATGGCGCCATTTACCTTGGCGCCGCGACAACGATGACCGACCTCGGTATGGACATGGTAGGCAAAGTCGATAGGCGTGGATCCGACGGGCAGGTCGATGATCGCGCCCTTCGGGCTCAGCACGTAGATGCGATCGTTGAAGACCTCGTCCTGGAAGCGATCGAGAAAGTTCTCGTCGTTCTCCGCATCCAGCAATTGCCGCAGCCAGGAGACCTTCTCTTCCAGGCCAACGTCACGACCGCCTCCTTCCTTGTAGCGCCAATGGGCGGCCACGCCGAGTTCGGCATGATTGTGCATGTCCCAGGTTCGGATCTGGATTTCCAGGGTGCGTCTTTCCGGACCAATCACGGCGGTATGCAGGGACTGGTAGTTGTTTCCCTTGGGCGTGGCGATGTAGTCGTCGAACTCCTTCGGAATGTGGCGCCATTGGCCATGGACAATGCCCAGCACGGTGTAGCAGTCGCGCACGCTCTCGACAAGGATCCGGACTGCGCGAAGGTCGAAGAGCTCGTCGAGATCGACATCCTTGCGTTGCAGCTTCTTCCAGATGCTGAAGATGTGCTTCGGACGCCCCTTGATGGATGCCTTGATCCCGCTGTCGTCCAGCAGTTCCTGCAGCTCGGTGATCACACCACTGATGTAGCGTTCCCGCTCGCTGCGCTTTTCCTGCAGGCTGGTGGCGATCTGCTTGTAGGTATCCGGATCGGAATAGCGGAAGGCGATGTCCTCGAGCTTCCACTTCAACTGCCAGATGCCGAGGCGGTTGGCGAGCGGCGCATAGACCTCAAGAACATGTCGTGCAGCCTGGGCCTGGGAAAGCCTGTCCGACCCTTTCAGGTCCTCAAGCTCCAGCAGGACCTGGCCGAGCCTTAGAATCAGCATGCGGATATCGCTGACAATGCTCAGCAGCATCTGGCGAATGTTTTCTGCCTGGGCCCGCGGCACCGGGTGATCGGCATCCAGCGTCAGGTCGTCGCCAGGCCGGGGCAGGCGCGCAGCTCCCAGTGCCAGCTGTGCCAGGTCAGGGCTCAGGGCCTGCTCCAGCGCCGCGTCGTCGAGAGCGCCCGCTTCGATGGCCGGCAACAGCAGGGCGGCCGCTTCGATATCGGCCTGCAGGCCCAGTTCGGCGACATGGCGGCGCAGATCCCTGCCGCGCGCCTGCAGTGCTGGCGAAATATTCACCAGCAGCTGCTCGGCTGCCTGCAATTCCGGATTTTCGGTGGAATGGTTTGAATTCATGAGGGTTTTTGTCGGTCAGAACCTGTGCAGTCTGCTCCCAAAGCAACCATCAAAGCGGTTATGATACGCGGCGAGACACGGAAACAGGGCCGCTGCCCGCGACCCGGGTTTCAAATCAAAGGCGGAGCCAAGGGAGCCCCACGAATGCCGTTCCAGACACCTTTATATAATGCGTTCCGTTCCATTGCCATCGCATCGCTGCTCGCCGTCGCGTTGAATGCGCCGGTCGCTGCAGCCGAGCTGAATTTCAATGTCAGCGACGAGGCGGCCAAGATTGACTATGCCAGCAACTACTCCGGCGGCAGCCGGATCAGCACGGGCCTGCTGCACAATGACGAAAACGCCGATGTTTATGTCGGGCACCTCGGCCTGCACCTGGTCGACAATGCCGCGACCGAGGCCCGGCCGGTCATCGTCGGCCTGGGTGGCAAGCTGCTGTTTGTCGACAGTGATGTCCAGAGTGGCAGTGCCATCGCCCTCGGCAGCTTCTTCCGCTTCAATTTCGCCCAGGCCAATCGTTTTGCCGTGGCGGGATCCGTGCACTACGCGCCCGATGTCATCGCATTCAATGATCTCACGCAGTACATCGAATACGACATTCGTGCCGAGTATGAAGTCCTGAAGAACGCGAGTATCTACCTCGGGTATCGCAACCTGGAGGTGGAGGTCGACGGTGCTGTCGATGTGGAGCTGGATGACGGCCTGCATTTCGGCATGCGCTTCGTCTTCTGATCCGATTCATCCACGTTCAGTCCAGAGGAAAGTTTCACTATGGCCGGTCACAGCAAATGGGCCAACATCAAGCACAAGAAGGCACGTGAAGATGCCAAGCGCGGCAAGATCTTCACCAAGCTGATTCGCGAAATAACGACAGCGGCACGACAGGGCGATCCCGATCCGGCGACCAATCCGCGTCTCAGGCTGGCGGTCGACAAGGCCTACGGTGCCAACATGCCGAAGGATACCGTCGAGCGAGCCATCAAGCGTGGCAGCGGCGAAACCGATGGTGCGGCAATCGAGGAAATCCGTTACGAAGGTTATGGCATCGGCGGCGTGGCGGTAATGGTCGACTGCATGACCGACAATCGCAATCGTACCGCTGCGGAGGTGCGCCATGCCTTCACCAAGAACGGTGGCAATCTCGGTGCCGACGGCGCCGTTGCCTACCTGTTTACGGAGCAGGGCGTGCTGAGTTACGGCGCGGACACCGACGAAGAGAAGTTGATGGAGGCCGCACTTGAGGCCGGCGCCGAAGACATCGTGTCGAACGATGACGGCAGCTTCGAAGTGCTGACGACACCTGGCAATTACATCGAGGTCAAGGAGGCGCTCGGCAAGGCCGGTCTCGAGCCCGAGCACGCCGAGGTGACGCAGCGACCATCGACGCTGGCCGAGGTTGACGCCGAGGCGGCGCCGACCATTGTCAAGATGATCGACATGCTGGAAGACCTGGATGACGTGCAGGCGGTTTACTCGAACGCCGATTTTGCGGAGGGTGCGCTGGATTCGCTGTAAGCGATTCCGGTGACCTGCATGGCGCGCATCCTCGGCATCGACCCCGGTTCCCTGCTGACAGGCTGGGGAATCGTCGATACCGAGGGCGCCACTGTCAGGCTGGTAGCGAGCGGCACGATTCGCACCAATGGTGTCGAATTCGTCGAGCGCCTGCGAATCATCGCGGCAGAAGTGGCGGAAGTGGTTGCAATGCACGCACCGGACGAGGTGGCTGTCGAAAGCGCTTTCGTGCAGAAGAACGCGTCCAGCGCACTGAAGCTCGGACACGCTCGTGCTGCTGCGATTTGCGGCACCTTCGGCAGGCAGTTGCCGATTTCCGAATATGCGCCTCGTGCGGTCAAGCAGGCTGTCGTCGGCAAGGGCGCAGCCGACAAGCAGCAGGTGCAGCACATGGTATCGGTCCTGCTGGGTATCAAGACGCCGCTGCAGGCCGATGAGAGTGACGCACTGGGCGTGGCGCTATGCCATGCCTTCCAGCGCAACATGCGAGGCAAGGTCGGCGAGCTCGGCAACCTCGCTTCGCGAACGAGACGGGGAGGGCGACGTCGATGATCGGTTTCTTGCGGGGTACCTTGCTGCTCAAGCAGCCGCCGTTGCTGCTGGTGGATGTGCAGGGCGTCGGATATGAAGTCGAGGCACCGATGTCCACCTTCTACGAACTTCCCGACACCGGCAATGAAATCACCCTGCAGACGCACCTGGTGGTGCGTGACGATGCGCACCTGCTGTTCGGCTTTGCCACCAGCGGCGAGCGCGCACTGTTTCGCGAGCTGATCAAGGTCAGTGGTGTCGGTGCCCGTGTCGCCTTGACGATTCTTTCCGGTGCCAGCGTCGACCAGTTTTCCAGGGCCGTGCACGAGGGCGATGCAGCCTCGCTGACCCGGCTGCCCGGTATCGGCAAGAAGACGGCCGAGCGACTCATTATCGAAATGCGTGACAAGCTGGACAAGGGCAGCTTCGAAGCTTCCATTGGCAGCTCCGGGGCTGCGCCGCAGCCGGTTGACGAAGCCATGGATGCGCTGGTTGCGCTGGGCTACAAGCCGGCAGAGGCACAGCGCATGCTGAAGGCTGTTGCAGCGGATGACCTTGGCAGTGAAGAACTCATCCGCCTGGCATTGCAGGCTTCCATCAGGAAATGAACATGGAAGACGAACGACTGATCAGCGGACTGGCCAGCGGTGACGACGATGTCATCGATCGTGCCATCCGTCCGAAGAAGCTCGAGGATTACGTCGGCCAGCCGATCGTGCGCGAGCAGATGGAAATCTTCATCGAGGCGGCGCGCAAGCGGCGTGAGGCACTGGACCATGTCCTTATCTTCGGACCGCCGGGACTGGGCAAGACCACGCTGGCACACATCATTGCCAACGAGCTCGGCGTCAACCTGCGCCAGACTTCCGGTCCGGTGCTGGAGCGCGCGGGCGACCTGGCGGCCTTGCTGACCAATCTCGAAGAGAATGACGTCCTGTTCGTGGACGAGATCCATCGCCTCAGCCCGGTAGTCGAGGAAGTGCTGTATCCGGCGATGGAGGACTACCAGATCGACATCATGATCGGTGATGGTCCGGGGGCGCGCTCGGTCAAGCTCGACCTGCCGCCTTTCACGCTCGTCGGCGCCACGACCCGTGCCGGCTTGCTCACTTCGCCGCTGCGGGATCGCTTCGGCATCGTGCAACGTCTCGAATTCTATTCCAACGAGGATCTCGCCAGCATCGTCAGTCGCTCGGCCGGCATCCTGAATCTCGATATCAAGGAAGAGGGTGCCGTGGAGATCGCGCAGCGCTCGCGCGGCACGCCGCGTATTGCCAATCGCCTGCTGCGTCGTGTCAGGGACTATGCCGAAGTCAAGGCGGACGGTGCCGTCTCGGCGGATATCGCGCATGCTGCATTGGACATGCTGGATGTGGACAAGCATGGCTTCGATGTCATGGACCGCAAGCTGCTGCTGGCCATCATCGAGAAATTCGACGGCGGCCCGGTCGGCGTGGAGTCGCTGGCTGCAGCCATTGGCGAGGAGCGGGGCACCATAGAGGACGTGATCGAACCCTTCCTGATCCAGCAGGGCTTCCTGAAGCGGACGGCACGTGGTCGCATGGCGACGCGCTCGGCCTATGCCCATTTCGGCCTGGTGGCCCCGGGTGGCCAGGGGCAAGCGGGGGACCTGTTCGACCATAACGGTTGAGCAACGACCGATCGGTCCTGCGGATAGTGAACTTTTCGTGAATTGGCGGTGCAACACCGTGCAGGGCGCCGACGAAGCAGACACAATGATCGGCAATTCAGCCATGGGGTGGATGGTGTGACTGAGCAATTCAGATGGCCTGTTCGGGTGTACTACGAAGACACGGATGCCGGTGGCGTCGTCTTCTATGCGAACTACCTGAAGTACCTGGAACGAGCCCGTACCGAATGGCTGCGCTCGATGGGTTTCGAGCAACAGCGGATGATCGAGGAGCAGGATGCGCTGTTTGCCGTCGTGTCCATCGAAGGAAACTACCGCAAGCCGGCACGACTGGACGACGAACTGGCCGTTACGGTGGAGGTCGAGGCGAGCGGTCGCAGCTCCTTGCTGTTCCGGCAACGGGTTGTCCGCAAGCAGGATGACATGCTGCTGTTCGACGGCACCGTCAAGGTGGCCTGCCTGACCGCATCGACATTTCGTCCGCAAGCCATTCTTGCCAATGTCCGGGAGAAGTTCTCAGCATGAGTACCGATCTTTCCTTTTTCGAACTGATTGCCAACGCCAGTTTCCTCGTGCAGCTCGTGATGCTGGCACTGCTGCTGGCTTCCTTTGCATCCTGGATGCTGATTTTCCGG